>CAZHFS010000163.1:0-6519 GCA_964531885.1 uncultured Propionivibrio sp. | reverse complement strand
ATGGGTTTTTGTGCGTTGGGGAAAAGGGTTCGCCGGAGTTTGCCGCCCAGTTTGTCCTGCTGGCGGCCACCGGCCGGCACGCCGGGGCGTGCGGCGAGACGCTGGCAACGGTGGCGCCTGATCTTTTGCCGCGCATTGCCAACAGCCTTGAAAAGCAGCAATCCCAGATCGGAACCGATGGCGTCGTTTTGTATTTGTGTGGCGCCGAGGGGCGTGGCGGTGTCGCCTTTTTATACGCCGACCATCCCCACGTGCTCGATATAAAACAACTCGAAGTCTTTTGTGCCAACATCGCCCTGGGTGGGGACAATGTGGTCCTCTTCGAGCGCCTGCGCAAGGCGGCGTATACCGATGCGCTCACCGGCCTTGTCAATCGCACGGCCTTGATTGATGAAATCGACCATCGGCTGAGCCAGGATGGCGGCGCGGGGCAAACCCTGGCACTGATCGACATCGACCAGTTTTCCGCATTCAACGACTTGTTTGGTCATCGCTACGGCGACCAACTGCTCAAGGGGGTCGCCCGGCGGATCGAGGAAACCTTCGGCAAGGCCATGCAATGCGTGGTGGCGCGCGTTAGCAATGACACCTTCGCCGTCCTTGGGCCAGACAGTCTCGTCGTCCCTCCTGCGTTGCAGTCGGTGTTTGCCTTGCCGTTTGCTTTCGGCGAGGGCGATCAGTCGCTGAGTGTCTCGCTCGGCCTCTTGAAGCTGCCCGATACGAGCGGTTCGGGCGGCGCGGATTGTCTTAAGGATGCGTGGATCGGCATCCGTCGGGCCAAGGCGCTCGGGCAGGGGCAGCATGTCTGGTATTCGCAGGCGATCGGGGTCGAGACGCGGGAACGGACGCGCCTGCTCAATGCCTTGCGGCAGTCGTTCGGCGGGGAGCGCCTGTATGTGGTTTACCAGCCGCAACTGAGTTTGACCGATGAGCGCGTGATCGGGGTCGAGGCACTCATGCGCTGGCGTGCCGAGGATGGGACTTTCATCTCGCCGGCGAGCTTTGTGCCGATTGCCGAAAGCTCGGGGCTGATCGTCGGGCTCGGGGAATGGGTCCTGCGCCAGGCACTTGCCGCGCTGGGCGAGTTGCGCGAGTTGGGCTACCTCGATCTGATGATGGCGGTCAACGTATCGGCAACCCAGTTCCGGCGGCCGGATTTCATCGAGGTCATCGAAGCGGCGCTCGCCGATACCGGCATGCCGGCGGATCGGCTCGAACTGGAGGTCACCGAGTCGGTGGCCATCATTGGTGCTGAACTGGTCGAACAGTACCTGCATGCCCTGAAACAACGCGGGATCAGCGTCGCCATCGATGACTTCGGGACCGGCTTTTCGTCCCTGTCCTACCTTGACCGCCTGCCTGCAGATCGCATCAAGATCGACCGAGCGTTTGTTTCTGCGCTCGACAACGGCGACCCGGGCGCGCGTGGCGCACGCATCGCCGAAATGGTGGTGCCTTTGGGGCGCCGTCTGGGGATGGCCGTGCTTGCCGAAGGGGTGGAAACGGAGGCGCAGGCCGTGCGTCTGCGTGAGCTGGGGTGTGACGATGTGCAGGGCTATCTGTATGCCCGCCCCATGACCCTCGCTGATCTCAAGGATTGGCTGGCGGCGCGCGGTTCCCGATGAAGAGTCTACTCGGGCGGATGGCTGGGCCGCTTGGGCAATATGGCAGGCTGGTGTGGCTCGCGGTTGCGACGAGCCTGTTGCCGGCCTGTGCACCGCAGGAGCCGCTGTCGATAGGGGTTATCGCCGGCTTGTCCGGGCCGGTGGCAGATCTTGGCGAGTCGAGCCGCGACGGGGTGCTCTTGGCGGTTGAAGAGGCCAACGCGACAGGCGGTATCAAAGGGCGCCGCATTGTGTTGCGGGTTTATGACGACGGACAAAACGTAGAGCGGGCGGTTGGCGCCGTTGAGGCGCTGGCCAAGGATAAAGTCGAAGCCGTGATCGGGCCGGTGACCAGCGGAATGGGAATGGCCGCGTTGCCCGAGGCGACCAAGCGCGGTCTTCTGCTCATCAGTCCGACGATCACGGCAACGTCATTGCGTGGTCACGATGATGCGCTGTTCACTATTTCTCCTTCCCTCGCTGAAATGACACGGAAAAGCGCCGAGGCGCTTTATGCGCGAGGTTTGCGGCGGGTGGCGGTCGCTCACGATTTGCGAAACAAGGCCTATACCAGCGACTGGCTGGCGCATTTCCGCCAGGATTTCGAGGCGCTGGGCGGCCAGGTCGTGATAGACGTTCCTTTCTCATCCGACGATCTGGTGAGCGTCGAGGTCGTTGCGCGGCGATTGATTGACCCGAAGCCAGATGCCTTGCATTTCGTTTGTGGTGCTGTCGATGCGGTTCGGTTGGTTCAGGCGGTCCGGCACCTTGGTTCCCAGGCGGCGATCAGTTCGGCAACCTGGGCTGCGACCGAGCACCTGATCCAATTGGGCGGGCGAAGCGTCGAAGGCATGCTGACCTCGCAATTATTCAATCGTGACGACGAGGCGCCTAGTTACTTGGCGTTTCGCAAACGCTTTGTCGCCAGGTTCAATCAGGAACCTGGGTTCCCTGCCGTGGCCGCCTATGACGCTACGCGCGCCTTGCTTGCCGCTTATGCCCTCCGATCCGCTGGTCAGTCGCTCAAGGCGGCGCTATTAGCCGCCGGGCCGTTCGAGGGCGTGCAGGAGCGCTGGTCGTTTGACGGGAGTGGCGATGCCCGGCGGAACACGGTGGTCGCCGTAGTGCGCGAGGGGCGTTTTGTGACTGTGTTGGCGACAGAGGGTAAATGATTTCGGATCGCATGGTCAGCCTGCGCAGTTGGGTCGGGTCGCTGGTCGTTGGCGCAACGCTGATTGCGTTCTGCACGGTCGGTGCGGCCTTGCTGCTCTATCGCATGCCGCAACTCGAAGCCGCGCTGCAGACTGACATGCAGCAGCGGGCGGCGAGCGTGGGGCGTTTGCTTGACCATTACACCGAGAGCGTTGAGCACCAGCTGATGGCGGTTGCCACCTTGCCTGGCGAACGACCCGCGCGAGAAATGCAGGCCTATCTGGAAAGCGTGGTGGGCGATGGGCGTCTCTTCGATGTGGGTTTCCTGCTCGATCATGCTGGGCGGGTACAGGGGATTGGCCTGCCGGAGAGGCACCGGCAGGCGGCGACCATCCTGAAAGGCATCGATTTCGCCTTCAATCCTTTGTTCCATGAAGCCGTTGCAGCGCAAATACGGAGCGGCGAGAAGCCGGTGGCGGTCTGGAGCGATCGCTACCTCTCGGTGCTGTCGGGCAAGAATACGGTCGGCGTCGCGGTGGCGACACCGCGTTACATTGTCGTAGGCGAAGTGTCACTTGAGCGTATTCTGGAAATGCTGGTGGATTCTTCTGCGCCCGGCGAGTCCGTGGTGACCATCGCTGACCGGCGGGGCCTCTGGCTGGCCTCGTCGAGCCCGGACGCGCCAGGCCGGCATTTCAATTTTTCGAAGCTGCCACTTTTTATCGAACTCTTGCGGGTGGGCGATGCCGTCGCCCAGAAAATGGACTATCTCGGCGAGCAGCGCATTGTCGGTGGCGTCGTGTCCAAACGTTTGCGCTGGGTGATTCTGGCCTCGGCGCCGAGCGGACTCGACGATGCACAGACGCGCGTCACGGTCGAAACCATCGTGGCCGGTGCGCTGGGGGCGCTGCTTCTGTGCGTTGCGCTTTCTCCAATGGCGGCGCTGTTTGTGTCGAGTCGGATCAGCCCTTTGATTGCCTTGAGTCAGCGGGTGGCGGAGGGCAATGAGCCGACTGACTGGCCCTCCGGGGGACGAATCCGAGAACTGGCGCAACTGTCGGAGGACCTGCGGCGGATGGTTGCCGTTCTGCGCAAACGCGAACAGGCGCTGCGTGAGAACGAACAGAAGCTAGAAACCATTTTTCAGGCGTCCCCGACCGCCATGCTGGTTGCCAGTCTGGGCGTCGAGGCCAGGGTGCTTGCGGTCAATGCGGCCTGGGAACGCCTCTTTCAACTAGAGAACAAAGACGTGGTTGGCTGCGATGCCAACGAACTCGCGCTGTGGGAGGATCCTGCGGACAGAGCGCGTTTTGTCGCTCAGTTAAAGGAAGAGCGCAGTGTTGAGGCATTTGAGGCCTGGGTCGTCTGTGGTGAGGGGCGACGCAGCCTGTTGCGGATCGATGCGCGCACGGCCAGGGTTGGGGAAGGCCTGTTGCTGCTGGTGACTCTGGTGGATTTGACCGAGTTGCGTCGCATCGAACACGAGGTTCGTGCGCTCAATGCCGAGCTTGAGCAACGCGTGGCGCAGCGAACCGAGGAGCTTTCGCGTACGAACGTAGAACTCGCATCCTCCTTGCATGAATTGCGCACAATGCAGGATCACCTCGTGCAGACTGAAAAAAATGCTGCCCTCGGTGGGATGGTGGCGGGCCTGGCGCACGAAATCAATACCCCGGTGGGTAATGCCTTGATGGCGGCGACGAGTATTCAGCAGGGGGTGATCGATTTTCGCGGGCGCTTGGCTCAGGGCGTCAAACGCAGCGAATTCGAGTCTTTCCTGGAATTACTTGGGGCGTCCAGCGAAATCGCGGAACGCAACCTGCATCGGGCGGCCGAATTGGTCAGCAGCTTCAAGCAGGTGGCGGTTGACCAGACGAGCGACCAGCGGCGGCGGTTTGATTTGTCGGAGGTGGTTCGGGAAATCGTCCTGACTATGCAGCCGGCCTTCCGTGGCACCTCTTATGTTCTGAACAACACGATCGAGGCAGGGTGTCAGCTCGATAGCTACCCTGGCGCCTTGGGGCAGGTTCTGACCAATTTGATTAACAACGCCGTGATACACGGGCTCGATGGGCGTCCGGCGGGTGCTGTGCGGCTCTCTGCCCTGTGTTCCGGGGGCGAGGTCGAAGTCCTTGTTACTGATGACGGTTGGGGGATACCCGCTGAGTTGCAGGCGCGGATTTTCGAGCCTTTCTATACTTCAAAACGGGGCCAGGGTGGAACCGGCCTCGGGCTGCACATCAGCCATGGCATCGTGGCCCGCGTTCTTGGCGGTTCCTTGAGTGTGCGCAGCGACGTGGGACAGGGCACTGCGTTCATTCTGCGCATTCCCCGTGTGGCACCGCAGCCGGAAACCGCTGGCGAGGTCTTGGGGGCTTGAGCGTTCCTGGCTCAGGCCGCAGCCTTTGTACGTGCCTCGATAAGTGCTTGACGTCGGCGGTCCCTGTATTGCTGCCGCGGCCTGCAGCGTCCGGTGTGGGCTGTGTTCCTGCTTGCACAAAAACAGGCGGCGCCTGAGGCGCCGCCTGGGTGTTCGTAGAGGAACCGGGTCAGCGCGCCGACGGGACGTAGCCGAGTGCGCGGGAAATGTCGTCTGCCGTGCGTTTGAGCAAGGGAACCCAAGATGCGTCGTGTCGGTCGGTCGGTGCCGAGATGGACAGGCCGGCGACCAGGGCGCCTTCGTCGCTGCGGATCGGCGAGGCGATGCAGCGCAGGCCGATTTCGGCTTCCTCGTTGTCGTAAGCCAGGTCGTGACGACGGATTTTTTCGAGTTCTTTCTCGAGCAAAGTGGCATCGGTCAGCGAATGCGGGGTTTTACCCGGCAAGCCGGTGCGTTTTGCATACGCCCGGACGCCTTCGGAGGCTTCGGTCGACAGGAAGAGCTTGCCGAGTGACGTGAGGTGCAGCGGTGCCCGACCGCCAACCAAATAGACGACCCTGACCAGCGAACGGCCGCTCGAGGTGCGTTCGACGTAAACGATCTCGTCCCCGTCGCGGATACCGAGGTTGATGGCTTCGCCGATTGTTTCGTGCAACTGCTGCATGAACGGCAGGGCGACCTCGCGGATGTTGAGGCGCGCCTTGACGATGTTGCCCAGTTCGAGCAAACGGATGCCCAGTGCGTAGGTGCCCGCGTCGTGTCGTTCGACAAGGCGCGCGTTGGTCATCACCGAGAGGATGCGATGTGCCGTGGATGGGTGCAGCCCGGTGGCTGCCGACAGTGTTTTGAGAGGCGCCGCTCCCGGCGCGTCGGCCAGGGCATCGAGCAGCGACATCATGCGTTCGATGACCTGGATCGATCCTTTGGCTTCGGTTGTTTCCGCCATGGTTTTCCCGTTGTGAGCTTTTGTTTTATCCCCTAGCGGAATACTATTTTGATTCCGCCCGTATGGCGCGCGCCTCGCTGTGTTACCCGTTTCCGGCGTCTTGTCGTCTGGTGAAATGTCATTCTAGCACCATGTGGCGGCAGCGGTTTGTTGTGATCGGCTCAGCAATATTTCGTTACGATTTTGGGGGTGGCCGTAGTGGCGGTCGTGGCGCCAATATCACTGTGCGTGTATAAGGCGCCTTTATCAGGACTATCAGGAATGGGTTTTCATGTTTGTTTTGTCGTCTGATGCGCCGCCTGCGCTACCTTTCTGGATCGACGGACGTGCCGTGCTCACGCTTGGTGAACGTTTTGTCGATGTGCGTCAGGCTGGAAGTGGGGCAGTGGTGCGCCGTCTGCCGGTGTGCGGAGCGGACGAGGCGCAGCGTGCGGTGG
>CAZHFS010000162.1:0-6521 GCA_964531885.1 uncultured Propionivibrio sp. | reverse complement strand
TGGCTTGCGCTGCAAGGCTTTGGCGGCGTGCTGGCGGTGGTCCAGCACGAACTCGTCGAACGCAAGCAGTGGCTGACGCGCGAGGAATTCGTGCGCGAGTGGGCGGTGGCGCAGGTGATGCCGGGGCCGAATGTGATCAACCTGTCGATTGTCCTCGGCGCACGGTACTTCGGCTGGCGCGGGGCGGTGGCGGCGCTGGCCGGGATGGTCTGCGCGCCGATGGTGCTGGTCCTTGTTTTGGCCTGGGTTTCGGTGGCGTTCGCCGAGGCCGCGGCAGTGCAGGGGGCGTTGCGTGGGATGGGCGGTGTGGCGGCCGGGCTGGTGCTCGGTAGCGGCTTGAAAATGATTCCTGCGCTGCGGGGTAACGTACTGGGCTGGGCGTGCTGTCTTGCCATCGGGGGATGCGGTTTTCTGGCGGTCGTCGTCCTCAAGTGGAGCTTGTCGGCGGTGGTTGCGATTCTCGGCCCGGTCGGTGTCGGGTTGGCCTGGCGGAGACTGGCACCATGAGCGGGGCGCCGGTACTTGACCTGCACTGGGCTGACTGGATCGGCCTGGTGGCCCATTTCATGGTGCTGTCGCTGCTGTCGGTGGGTGGGGCGCTGACCACCGTTTCGGACATGCACCGCTATCTCGTCTTTCGCCAGCATTGGCTCAGCGAGCCCCAGTTTGCCAGTTCGATTGCCCTGGCCCAGGCCGCCCCCGGGCCCAACATCCTGTTTGTGGCTTTGCTTGGTTGGCATCTTGGACTCAATGCCGGCGGGGTGCCCTGGGCAATCTTTGGCGCGGTGTTGGCCATGATCGCCATCCTCACCCCAAGTTCGCTGCTCGTTTATCTGACCGCGCGCTGGAGTCACGCCAATCGGGAACGGCGGGAGGTCAAGGCCTTCAAGCAGGGTATGGCGCCGGTGGTCGTGGCGTTGATGCTGGCCACCGGTTGGGTGCTGGCGCGCGCCTACGGTGAGCACGGCGGTGCGTGGGGCTTGTGGGTGCTGACCGGGGTGTGCACCGTCCTCGTCTGGCGCACGCGCCTGCACATCCTGTGGCTATTGGCGGCAGGCGGGGTGCTCGGGGCCTTGGGTCTGGTTTAGCTCCGGGGGGAAGTGCTGGCCCTATGGCTGGTGTTGCCTATTGTGTTGCTGCCTGATCCTCGCTCCCCTTGCCGATTGATTTGATCTCAGCGGGTTTCCCGCCCGGGGCAACTGTGCATCAGTGAGAACGTCGCTTTCTTGGGCGGCTTGTTAGCGCGCGGGTTCGGCAAGTAGCGCCCAGGTACCATCACGGCGTACGAGGGTGATCGGGCGCGCGTTGTCGACTTTATAGGCGAATGCCTCGTCATCGATCCTGCCGCGCAGGAGGTGCGAGAGCAGGGCCTTGATGGTCAGTTCGTGCGAGATGACCACGATCCGCTTTTCCTGTTGCATGGCTTCGCCCAAAGCGGCCGTGGCACGGTGATACACGTCGGCCAGCGATTCGCCGCGCGGGTAGCCCGCGTGTGCCTGCCGGAATACCGAGGCATCGCGCCCCTTGTGCATCTCAGGCCAGCGTTGCGCAGCTTCTTCCCAGGTCAGGCTGGCAAGTTCGCCGGCAGAGCGCTCGAAGAGGCGTGTTTCCGGGCGCAGGCGCAGGTTGACGGCATCGGCAAGGCGAGCGCCGACCAGAACGCCGGAAAGCGTCTGGCGCGTACGCAGCAGGGGAGAGTAGAGCCACAGGGCATTTTTGAGTTCGGCCGCGTCGCTACCCTGCTGCGCGCGCAGCGATTCGCCTGCCTTGACTGCCTGGGCTACGCCGAGCATGGTCAGGCTCGAGGCGTTCCATCCACTCAGGACTTTGCCGCGGCTCTTGTCCAGCGTGCCGTCGAGGCGGGCGACGATTTCGCCGCGGTCAGGATTGTCTTCGCTTTGGCCGTGGCGGATCAGATCAATCCGCTCGGCGACGATAGGCTGTGCCTGGGCCAGCATGCAGCCAGCAGCGAGCAAGAGGCCGCAGAGCAGGGATTTTGCGCGGAGGAGGGCGGGGTGATGGACGGGCATGCGACATTCCTTTCTTGGCTAAGCGTCATGGGACAGAAACCTCGGGTATGTCTTACCGCCGAAAATCGCCAGAAGCAGTACCCAGCCGCGGGGCAGGTGGTGCGGTCGATGCGGTGCGCATGATCATCCAAGCGCGGTCGGCAGCGCGGTGGCACATATGCGTGGATCAGCTTGCTGGTGCAGGCAGAGGAAGAATCCTGCGGTGGTAAGAAATGGCGTTGTCTTACGTCTTTTTTGATTGTACTACAATCTTGTTGACATTGACTGACAGCGGGGGCAGACTGCGCGAAAAACGAGACCACCCCGGTCGGATGTACGTGACCAGGCAAGGGCTCAAAGCGGGCCGTGCCCAGCACGGAGCGGATTCAAGGCGTCGCCGGGAGAGTCGGTTCGCGGTGGCGAAAGGGAAGGTTGAACGGAAAGGAACGGACGTGAAAGCACTGTGCGATATCGGTTTGATCGGGCTGGCGGTAATGGGCGAGAACCTGGTCCGCAACATGGCGGGCAAGGGCATCCAGGTGGCGGTGTACAACCGCACGGCGAGTGTGGTCGATGCCTTTGTGGGGGGCGTGGCGCGCAACTTGCCGGTGCGTGCTGCTGCATCGGTGGCGGAATTGGTGGCCATGCTCGAGCGCCCGCGCCGGGTGATGCTGATGGTCAAGGCCGGGCGTCCGGTCGATGACATGATTGCCCAGTTGTTGCTGCACCTCGAACCCGGCGACATCGTGATCGACGGTGGCAATTCCCTGTTCCATGACACGCGGCGCCGGCATGGCGAACTGAAGGCGCATGGCATCCATTACGTCGGCATGGGGGTCTCGGGCGGCGAGGAAGGCGCGCTGCGCGGGCCGAGCATGATGCCGGGCGGTGACCGCGAGGCCTACGAGGCGGTGGCGCCGATGTTTACCAAGGTGGCGGCGCAGGTGGCCGATGGCCCGTGCTGCTCGTACGTGGGGCCGGACGGTGCCGGGCATTACGTGAAAATGGTGCATAACGGCATCGAGTACTCGGACATGCAACTCATCGCCGAGGCCTACCATATCCTGCGTCAGGCCGGTGGCATGAGCGCGGCGGAGCTGCATCAGGTGTTTGCCGAATGGAACACTGGCCCGCTCGATTCCTACCTGATCGAGATTACGCGCGACATTTTTTCGGTCAGCGATGAGGAAACCGGCAAGCCGCTGGTCGAGTTGATCCTCGACAAGGCGGGGCAGAAGGGTACCGGCAAGTGGACGTCGCAGGATGCGCTGGATCTCGGTATTCCCACCCCGGCGATTACCGAGGCTGTCTTCGCCCGCTGCATGTCGGCGGCCAAGGCCGAGCGGCTGCATGCGTCGACGGTGCTGCGCGGGCCGCAGGGGACGTGGTACGGCGAGCGGGAGAAACTCGTCAAGGCCGTGCATGATGCTTTGTATGCCTCGAAGATCTGTTCTTATGCGCAGGGCTTCGCGCTGATGGCCGCGGCCGGGCGCGAGTATGGCTGGACGCTCAACTTTGGCGAAATCGCGCTGCTCTGGCGCGGCGGCTGCATCATCCGGGCGCGCTTCCTGGACAAGATTCGTGATGCGTTCGTGAAGGATCCGGCGCTGCCGAACCTGATGCTCGATCCCTTCTTCTGCGATGTCCTGGCCCAGGCGCAGGAGTCGTGGCGCTTCGTGCTCAAGCTGTGCCGCGACCTCGGCATTCCCGCGCCGGCGTTCAACGCTTCGCTCGACTATTACGACGCTTACCGTCAGCCGGTGCTGCCGGCCAACCTGCTGCAGGCCCAGCGCGACTATTTCGGTGCGCACACCTATGAGCGCATCGACCGTCCGGGCAGCTTCCACACCGACTGGATTGCCCAACTGGGCCGCAAGGAGTAAATCCATGAGCATCAACAAAGACACCGGGCTGTCGATCCCGGCGCACGGCGCCCTCGACTTCGTCGCGCTCGGCGCGCTGATCCACCGCCTCGACAGCGGCATCATTCCTTTCCGCAAGGCGAACGCCTGCCAGATCCATGTGAGCGGCGGCGAGTTCAACTGCGCGGCCAATCTGGCCGACTGCTTCGGTCTCAAGACCGGCATCGTCAGCGCCATGGTCGACTACCCGGTTGGGCACCTGATCGACGGAGTGGTGCGGGCGATGGGCGTGCAGCCGTTCTACAAGCACTTTGCGCACAACGGCGTGAATGGCCCGAACATGGCCACGGTGTATAGCGACCGCGGCCAGGGCGTGCGTCCGCCGGTGGTGTTCTACAACCGTGCCAACGAGGCTGGAGCACTGCTCAAAGCAGGCGATTTCGACTGGTCCGCGATTTTCGCCGGGGGCGTGCGCTGGTTCCACAGCGGCGGCATTTTCTCGGCGTTGTCCGAGACCACGCCGGAAGTGATCGTGGAAGGCATGCGAGCGGCCAAGGCCGCCGGGGCGGTCGTCTCGTTCGACCTCAACTTCCGCGCCAAGTTGTGGAAGGCGGCCGGCGGTGAAGCGCATGCGGTGGACGTCCTGAGCCGGATCCTGCCGTATGTTGATGTGCTGGTCGGGAACGAGGAAGACCTGCAAAAGGGCCTCGGCATTCCTGGGCCCGAAGTGGCCGCCACGTCCGAGCTCGATCCGAGCGCATTCTTCGCCATGATCGACAGCGTCATCGCCAAGTACCCGCAGATCAAGGTGGTGGCGACCACCCTGCGCGAAGTGCATTCGACCAACCGCCACAGCTGGAGTGCGGTGGCCTGGGTGAATGGCCAGACCTTCACGGCGCCCACTGCCGAACTCGACGTCTACGACCGGATCGGCGGTGGCGACGGGTTCGCCTCGGGCTTCATTTACGGCCTGCTCTCGGGGGAAACGCCCGAACAGGCCTTGCGCCTGGGTTGGGCGCACGGTGCCCTGTTGACGACCTATCCCGGCGATACGTCGATGGCCACCTTGGCTGAGGTCAGGGCGTTCGCGCAAGGCGGTTCGGCGCGCGTGCAACGCTAAGCGCGGGGCTCGGTTAAGATCGGCGGCTTTCAACGTCAGGAGATGGTGCGCATGACCAAGACTCAACAACTGATCCGGCAGTTCGGCAAGGCGATCGCCCAGGGCGAGTTCACCCAAGGTATGCCGCTGCCGTCCGAGGCCGAGCTCTGCACCCGCTATGCCGCGTCACGCAACGTCATGCGCGAGGTGATCCGGGTGCTGTCGACCAAGCGCCTGATCGATGCCCAGCCGCACCGCGGCCTGTTTGTCATGCCACGTTCGCGCTGGAATTTCCTCGATGTGGATGTGCTCGGCTGGGTGCTGGAAAAGGATCCCGATCCGGCGCTGATTGTTTCGCTGGTCGAGGTGCGCAGCCTGATCGAGCCGGCGATTTCGCGCTGGGCGGCCGAGCGCGCCACCGCGGTCGATCTGGTGGCGATCGAGGCCAGCTACAACCAGATGGCGGCGTCGCGCGATGATCTAGCCCGTTTCCACGAGGCCGACATCGCCTTTCATAAGGCCATCCTCGTGGCTTCGCACAACGTGGTGATCCAGCAGTTGAGCGATGCGATCAGCGCGCTACAGCGCGCGATTTTTGATTACACCGGGCTCTCCGAGCCCGAACACATGACCCTCACCCTCAAGGAGCATGGCGATCTGTTCGATGCCATTCGCCGCAAGCTGCCGGAGACCGCAGAGCGTTCGAGTGCGCTCATGGTCGGGCGCACGGCGCGCCGGGCTAATGCCGGGCTGGTCCCGGCGGCCGAGGAGGGTGAGGCTGAAAAGGAAACCGTTTGTAGTCCGTAGTTCGTCTTTTGTTGCTGTATGAATGCATGCCAGACCGTATTCCGGTCCAATTTTTAGGGGGGTAAAGCATGAAGCAGAAGCTGTTGAAGAAAATCGTGATGGCGGCAGCCATTGGTGCGATCGGCATTTCGAGTGCCATGGCAGCGGTGACGGCGCGTCTCGGGCACGCCATGCCGGAGAGCCATCCGCAGGCGCAGGCGATGAACAAGTTCGTCGAACTGGCCGGCAAGTACACGGGGAACAACGTGCAGGTCAAGGCCTTCCACGCCGCCCAGTTGGGCAGCGACGAGAAGATGCTGCAGGCCGTGCAGACGGGCACCCAGGAGTTCTACATGGGAACCCTGGCACCCTTCTCGACGCGCGTGAAGGAAGTCCAGGTCTGGGATCTGCCCTTCATGTTCGCCAACACCAAGGAAGTCTATAAGGTGCTCGACGGCGCCTCGTCGAAGCAGATCTTCGACAAGCTTGAAGCGACCGGCGTGGTCGGCCTGATGTGGACCGGCATCGGCTTCCGCAACCTGTCGAACAGCAAGCGCCCGGTGACCCGCCTTGAGGATATCAACGGCCTGAAGGTACGCGTGATGGCCAACCCGGTGGCCATCGAAACCTGGAAGACGCTCGGCGCGAATGCCACGCCGATGGCCTTCTCGGAAGTGTTCACTGCGCTTGAGATCAAGGCCATCGACGGGCAGGAAAACCCGCTGGTGCACATGTACGCCAACAAGATGCAGGAAGTGCAGAAGT
>CAZHFS010000161.1:0-6526 GCA_964531885.1 uncultured Propionivibrio sp. | reverse complement strand
GCCGGAAGATGACGACATTCAGAAAACTGCCGACAAGGAGGCCCAAGATGCCGGCAGTGGTCACAAGTAGCGTCGGTTGGGACTGCAGCTGCGCGAGAATTTCCTCCATCAGACGATACTTCCTAGTTTAAAGAGGGGGAGATACATGGCGATGACCATGCCACCAATGAGTACGCCAAGGAAAACCATAATCATAGGTTCCATCAAGCTTGATAGGGCTGCCACAGCGTCATCCACTTCCCCTTCGAAGAAGTCGGCTACCTTGCCCAGCATGCTGTCAAGGGCGCCGGATTCCTCGCCAATCGCCACCATCTGGATAACCATGTTGGGAAAAAGGTCGGTGTTCTGCATTGCCGTAGTGAGACTGGTGCCGGTGCTCACTTCGCTCTGAATCTGGCGCGTGCCAACCTTGTAAACGTAGTTGCCGGCCGCGCCTCCAACCGATTCGAGCGACTCAACAAGCGGCACGCCGGCAGCAAACATCGTTGATAGCGTGCGCGTCCATCGCGCAATGACTGCCTTTCGGATCAGGGGGCCAAAGACCGGCAAGCGCAAAAAAAAGCGGTCTAATGCTATTTGCATTGCTTCGGATCGCTTCCATGCGTAGAAGAAGGCCCAGCCGCTTCCAAAAATGGCACCGAAGATGATGAACCAGTAGGCGACGAAAAAATCTGACATTGCGATGACGACTAGGGTTGGTGCAGGTAGGTCTGCGCCGAAGCTCTTGAACACACTTTTGAATTCAGGGATAACGAAGATCATGATGATTGCAGTGATGATGCTGGCGACAATCACGACAGCCGTTGGGTAAAACATAGCGGATTTGATTTTCCCCTTGATCGCCAGCATTTTTTCTTTGTAGGTGGCTAGCCGGTCGAGTAGTGACTCAAGAATACCGGCCTGCTCGCCTGCGGCGACGAGATTGCAGTAGAGTTGGTCAAAGTGCAGGGGGAACTTACGGAAGGCTTGGGAAAGTGAGCTGCCGGTTTCGACATCGGTTTTGATGTCGAGCAGCAGTTTGCCAACGGCAGGGTTGTCGTGGCCACGCCCGACGATGTCGAAGGTCTGGAGCAGAGGGACGCCTGATTTCATCATCGTTGCCAGTTGGCGTGTGAAGAGGGCAACGTCTTTTTCGGTAACCTTGCCGCCACGCTTGAACGTCTGTTTTTTGACCGACGTGACCAGGATGCCCTGTCTGCGCAGGGTGGCGTTTACCACGGCTTCACCGGAGGCGCGCATTTCGCCGCGTACGATTTTTCCGGCCTTGTTTTTGCCCGTCCAGGCGTAGGTGGATTCCTTGATTTCCTGGCCGCGTTTTGCCGCTTTAGCTTCCGTCGCCATGCTCTTTCCCCTGATTTTCTTCAGACGTTGGTGTTGCCGAGTACTTCGTCGAGTGAGGTTTGGCCTTGCTTGACTTTCAAGAGGCCAGAGCGGCGCAGGTCATTGACGCCTTCGCGACGTGCTTGTTCTGCAATGTCGAGCGAGGTGCAGTTGGCCATGATCATCCGCTGAATGGCTTCGGTGACCGGCATGACCTGATAGACGCCGACGCGCCCCTTGTAGCCGCTGCCTTTGCAGCGTTCACAGCCGCCTGGGCCGTAGAGTTGCCAACTGCCGTCAAGATCGCTCTCTAGAAATCCGGCATTCAATAGGGTTTCACTCGGGGCGTCGATTTTCTGTTTGCATGTACACAGGCGCCGAACCAATCGCTGGGCAGTGATCAACAGGATGCTCGAGGCGATGTTGAAGGTCGGGACGCCCATGTTCATCAGGCGGGTCAGCGTCGATGGGGCGTCGTTGGTGTGCAGCGTTGAAAGCACCATGTGGCCTGTTTGGGCGGCCTTGATGGCGATTTCGGCGGTTTCCAGGTCACGTATTTCGCCGACCATGATGATGTCCGGATCCTGGCGCAGGAATGCCTTCAAGGCAACCGGAAAGGTAAGCCCCTGACGGTCGTCGATGTTGACCTGATTGATTCCTGGGAGCGGGATTTCGGCCGGGTCTTCGGCAGTGGAGATATTGATGCCCGGTTTGTTGAGAATGTTGAGGCAGGTGTAAAGCGAGACCGTCTTGCCTGAGCCGGTCGGTCCGGTAACCAGAACCATGCCATAGGGGCGTTGCACGGCGTCGAGAAGCAGGGCCTTCTGGTCCGGCTCGTAGCCCAGGGCGTCAATGCCCAGGGTCGCACTGCTCGGGTCCAGGATGCGCAGCACGATTTTTTCACCGTACATTGTCGGCAACGTGCTGACCCGGAAGTCGATCGCCCGGCTCTTGGATAGGACCAGGCGCATCCGGCCATCCTGCGGAACGCGCTTCTCGGCGATGTTTAGGCGTGAAATGACCTTGATGCGTGAGGCGATTTTTTCCTTGATGGCGAGTGGTGGCGCGGCGATCTCGCGCAGGTTGCCGTCAACCCGGAACCGGATGCGGTAAGTCTTTTCGTAGGGCTCGAAGTGAATATCGGAAGCGCCGTCATTGATCGCGTCGAGGAGCATCTTCTGGATGAATTTGACGACGGGCGCGTCGTCGACATCGGCCGCGCCGGTGTCGTCCGGTTTGTCGCCGCCATCGTCCTCGTCGAAATCGAGGTTGATGTCTTCGTTGGTAATGTTCTTCAGCGCCTCTTCGGCTGTTTCCGAGAGCTTCGCCACCATGGGCGCGAGCAGCTTTTCATCGACCACCACCGGGTCAACGGCCATTCCGGTCTGAAAGCGGATTTCGTCAAGGGCGCGTAGATTGGTGGGGTCGGCGATGGCGACCGAGAGACGGTTTCCCCGTTTGTGCAAGGGGATGACCCGGTGGGCGGCGATCAGCTTGCGATCGATGGCGCTTTTTTGCAGGTGGGCCTCTTCGAATGCCGAGAGATCGAGCAAGGGGTAGCCAAAGGTGTCAGAGGCGAACCGGGCAATTTCAGCGCTGGTCAGTTTATGTGCAGAAACGAGTTGTTCGATGAAGGTGGTGCGTGTCGCCAAGCCTTGGCTATGCAGCGTTTCTGCCTCGGATTCCTTGAGCCGTCCGGCCTGGACCAGGGCGCGAGCCAAGCCCGTGAGTGCGGATGGATTAGGATTGGCTGCCATAAGAAGAGGTCATTGGGTGGGTAAGCTTCGCGTCAAGTCACTGACAGGCCTGCAGGCTGATTTATGCTTTCTTGATGATGCATGCTGAGGGCCGGTTTGTAAAGCTGGTGTGGGCTCCCGGCTTGAAGCGGCGGGTCCTTCAGATGCGCCCCAGGATGACTTCGCTGATGAAGCGGCTGCCAATGTAGGCGAGAAAAAGTGTCAGAAATCCCGCCAATGTCCATCGCAGCGCGATGCGCCCTCGCCATCCTCGGAGGTGCCGTCCCACAAGCAGTGCGGCGAAGATGCACCATGAAAGCAAAGCAAAAATTGTTTTGTGGGTGAGGGGGGCAGGGTGCCCAAAAATGTCTTCAGAGAAAGCAATGCCGCTTCCGAGGGCCAGGGTGAGGAGCGCAAAACCCGCTCCAATCATCCGGAACAGTAAGGCTTCCATGGCCAGGAGTGGTGGAAAGCTGCTCAGACGTTTGTTGAACTTGGCGCTATGCAGGCCGCGCTCGGCGATGCTCATGAAAATGGCGTGCAAGGCGGCGAGGGTAAACAGGCTGTAGGCCAGCATGCCGGCCATGAAGTGAAGCCGGAATGCCCAGGATGCAGTGTGGGCGATGGCATGGGTCTGCGGGAATGCAAGGGTCAGGATCACACCAATGGCAGCAATCGGCATGACCATAGGCTGCAGACCATCCATGCGAGCCTTGAAACTCTCCAACAGGTAGATCAGCACCGCAAGCCAGGCGATGAGCGAGATGGCGATGCTGAACGAGAAGCGCATGCCTTTCTCTCCAAACATGTCGGAGTAGAGGTCAGCGCCATGAAGCAGCAAGGCAAGCGCGATGGCTTGGCGCTCCCAGGGCTGCATCGATGATTCCTGGGGGGGCGAGCTGTGCCAGCGGGTATGCCAGAAATAGGCACCCAGAACAGCATAGAGCAGTCCGGGGGCAACGGCAGGCATAAGGTGCAGTAGAATGTCGGGCATTTCTCAAGTTTACCCCAAGCCCGGATTCAAATGCTCGATAACCTGACCCAGCGCCTGGCGCGCGTGATGAAGAACCTGCGCGGTGAAGCGCGGCTTACCGAAAACAATATCGCCGACGCACTGCGCGAAGTCCGTCTGGCCTTGCTTGAGGCCGATGTGGCTTTGCCTGCGGTCAAGGCCTTTATCGGGGCAGTGAAAGAAAAGGCGGTTGGCGAGGAGGTGATCGGCTCATTAACGCCGGGTCAGGCTCTGATCGGCGTGGTTCATCGGGAACTCACCTCGCTGATGGGCGAGACACATAGCGGTTTGAACCTCGCGACGCAGCCCCCGGCAGTGGTTTTGATGGCTGGTTTGCAAGGGGCGGGTAAAACCACAACGGTCGGCAAGCTCGGCAAACTCTTGCGCGAAGGGCAAAAGAAAAAAGTGCTGGTGGTGTCGTGCGACGTATATCGTCCGGCGGCCATTGAGCAGTTGAAAACCATCGCGGGTCAGGCCGGGATCGACTTCTTTCCCTCGGAGGTGCACGAAAAGCCGGTCGATATCGCCCGGCGCGCGGTCGACTGGGCGCGGCGTCATTATCACGATGTGGTGCTGGTCGATACGGCGGGTCGCTTGTCGATTGACGAAGCGATGATGCGCGAAATCGCCGAGTTGCATTCGACGCTCAAACCGATCGAGACCCTGTTCGTTGTTGATGCGATGCTCGGCCAGGATGCAATCAATACCGCTAAGGCATTCAATGATGCATTGCCGTTGACCGGCGTCATCCTCACCAAGCTTGACGGTGATGCGCGCGGTGGGGCGGCGCTGTCGGTACGTCATGTCACGGGCAAACCGATCAAGTTTGCTGGTGTAGGTGAAAAACTGGGCGGTCTGGAGCCGTTCCATCCGGAACGCATGGCCTCGCGCATCCTTGGCATGGGCGACGTGCTGTCCTTGATCGAGGAGGCCAAGAAAGGCATCGACGAGCAACAGGCGCTCGATTTTGCCAAGAAGCTCAAGTCGGGCAAGGGGTTTGATCTGAACGACTTCAAGGAGCAGATCGGTCAGATGCGCAAGATGGGCGGCCTTACTTCGTTGATGGATAAGCTGCCAGCCCAGTTTGCGCAGGCTGCCAGCCAGTTACCGAGTGGCACCGAGGACAAGACGATCCGGCGGATCGAAGGCATCATCAACTCGATGACGGAGCTTGAACGCAGCAAGCCTGAGTTGCTAAAGGCCTCGCGCAAGCGGCGCATCGCTGCCGGCGCCGGGGTGCAGGTGCAGGAAGTTAACCGCCTGCTCAAGCAGTTCGAAGAGACGCAGAAAATGATGAAGCAGTTTTCCAAAGGGGGCATGGCCAAGCTGATGCGCGGCATGAAGGGCATGCTGCCGGGGATGCGTTGAGCCTGGCATGATCCCCGGGTTGGCAGCGCTTTTGGGTGAGCTCGGACTGAACGAAGGGGCGCTCGCGGCACGCGGTCTGTGCCTATTTGCTGAAGCAGAAGTCCTCGTCGAGGCAGATGTCGATGCCGACGGACGGGTACACCGGTTGGTGCCGGAGGCTGCCCAGGCTTGGCGGGAGATGAAGACCGCGGCGGCGGCTGACGGCGTTTATTTGCGGCTTGTTTCCGCATTTCGCAGTATCGAAAGGCAGTCCGAAGTGGTGCGGCGCAAGCTGGCCCAGGGCGAGTCTGTCGACGATGTGCTGCGGGTCTGCGCGCCCCCCGGTTACAGCGAGCACCATACCGGGCGTGCCGTGGATGTCACGGTGCAAGGCGGGGCTCTGCTGGATGTTGCTTTTGCGGGCAGTGCCGCGTTTGTCTGGTTGCAAGAGCATGCGGCTACCTTCGGCTTCTCTCTGTCGTTTCCGGAGGAGAACGCTTTTGGTTATGTCTTTGAACCCTGGCATTGGTGCTATCAAGGCGACTAAGACTAACCTTGTTTGCAGGTGTGCCGCTGGCTTATTTGCTGGCGACCTTGTTCGGCGAATAAGTCCAGTGGTGGTGCCAGGCGGCGCGCACCATGTTCGGGTATTCAGGCCTGCCGAGGCTGCCGTTGTAGCGTCCCAGGGCGCGGTAGAGGTCGCCTTGTTCGATGTCCAGATAATGGCGCAGAATTGTGCAGCCAAACCTCAGGTTGGTGCGCAGGTGGAAAAGGTTGTCGTTCGGGCGCCCGATCAGTTTGACCCAGAAGGGCATGACCTGCATGTAGCCGCGGGCGCCTGCCGACGAAACTGAATATTTCTTGAAACCGCTTTCCACCTGGATCAGCCCGAGGACAAGTTGCGGGTCGAGTCCGGCGCGGGTGGCCTCGTAGTGAACTGCGCGCAGAAATTCATGCCGTGCTTCACGGTCGGCGATGCGTTTTTCGAGGCGCGATGACATTTCCGTCAGCCAGTCAGCGGCCTCGAGCGGGTTGGCAAAGGAGCTGCGTGGCGGGGCCTGGTCGGCGATGGCGCCCGAGAGCGCCGCCTGGACGCTGGCCGACAACGGTT
>CAZHFS010000160.1:0-6544 GCA_964531885.1 uncultured Propionivibrio sp. | reverse complement strand
CCGAGCTGCGCAGCGCGCTGGAGGACGCCCGGCGCGCCCTGGACGACCTGCGCCAGACCCGCAGCGCCGAAAACAGTTTGCAGAATCGCCGCATTGCCGAGTTACGGGCGCAGATCATTGCGCATCAGGCACGCCACGTCGAACTCGAAGCGGATAACCGCTTGCTGCGCCAGAGCCATGCCGACCCGCGCCGCGAAGCCGCACTGCAGCAACGCCTGCGCGATGCGGACGGACGCATCAGCCAACTGGCCACGCGCGTTGCCCAGCTGGAGCACACGCTCGCCAGTACCGCCCGCCAGCCGGCCTCGACGGTGACCGAAGCCCCCCCGGAAGACGCTGTGCAGAGCGAAGCCGAAGACGTCACGCCGCTGCCCACGGCCTCACTGGAAGGCAAATGCGTTCTCTGCGTGGGCGGCCGGACGGGCCTCGTCGACAACTACAAAGGCGTCGTCGAACGCCGCGGCGGGCGCTTCCTGCATCACGACGGCGGCCAGGAAGACAACCTGCAACGCATCGATTCGGCCTTGTCCGCCGCGGACCTGGTCATCTGCCAGGCCGGATGCATCAGCCATAATGCCTACTGGCGGGTCAAGGAGCAGTGCAAGCGCACCGGCAAACCCTGCGTGTTCGTCAAAACACCGGGAACCGCGTCCTTTGGCCGCGCGCTGGACACCGTCGAACTCGCGCCACAACCGGCCGAGCGCTGAAGCGCCGGGAAAGAAAGCGCCAAACGAACAAATCACCTATAGTGAGGAAACTTTCCGATGCCTCAAGGCGTCGGAAAGGCTTTTGCACAACCCGACTGCAGGAGAACTCCATGAAAGGCGACAAATCGATCATCGCAACCCTTAACGAGCTGCTGGCTGGCGAACTCACCGCCGTCGACCAGTACCTCATTCATGGCGAAATGTACGCCGACATGGGGTTTTCCAAACTCGCCGAAAAGGCGATCCATGAATCCGATCACGAGCGCCAGCATGCGCGGGCACTGATCCAGCGCATCCTGTTCCTCGAAGGCAAACCCGACCTCGGCAAACGCCACCCGCTCAAGATCGGCAAGACTGTCGAAGAGATGCTCAAGTCCGACCTCGCCGTCGAGTACCGCGTGGTGGCCGACCTGAAGAAGGCCATGGCCGCCTGCGAAAAGGCGCAGGACTACGTCACCCGCGACCAGCTGGCCATCCAGCTCGATGATACCGAGATGGATCACGCCTACTTCCTGGAAAAACAGTTGCGCCTGATCGAGCATGTCGGCCTGCAGAACTATCTGCAAAGCCAGGTCGGCTCGGGCTCGCCCGAATAAGCGCAGGAGCACGACATGGAAGGCAACAAGAAGGTCATCGAGGCCCTGAACGCCGTTCTCAAGAACGAGCTCACGGCCATCAACCAGTATTTTCTGCACGCCCGGATGTTCGGCAAATGGGGCTTTGAACGCCTGGACGACTACCGCTACAAACAGTCGATCCGGGTCATGAAGGAAGCCGACGAACTGATCGTGCGCATCCTTTTCCTCGACAGTCTCCCCAACCTGCAGGAACTGGGTAAGCCGCTGATCGGCAAGAACGTCGTCGACTGCCTGAAAAACGACCTCAAGAACGAACGTGATCGCCAGCGTCCGCTGCTCATCGAGAGCATCGCGCTCTGCGAACGGGAGCAGGATTTCGTGAGCCGCGAAATGCTCGAAGACATGCTCGAGCACTGCGAGGAAGCCATCGACTGGCTGGAAACCCAGCACAGCCTGATCGATGACATCACCCTGCCCAACTACCTGCAGAGCCAGATCGGCGACCAGGGCGACTGACCCCCGGCAGCAATAAAAAAACGGCGCGGAATGGCAAAATGCCCGCGCCGTTTTTGTTTGGCCCGCTCGCCGAGCGGGCCTTTCTACCTTACTTCTTGCCGGCAGCGCTCAGTTCCTGCAGCAAACCGTGCGCACGCTCGACTTCCTTGAGCGTCCACAGCAGGAAGCGGATATCCACGCTGATGTTGCGCGACATCGCCGGATTGAACCCGAAGTCACCCGCCACATTTTCCCACACGCGATCATGGTTGAGGCCGACGAGACGGCCGCGGGCATCGATCACCGGGCTGCCCGAATTGCCGCCGCTGGTATCGAGGTCGGCGAGGAAATTGACGCGCACGTCCGGCGACTTTTTCGCCGCCGCCAGCATCGCTGCCGGCATATCGAACGGCTCCTTGCCGGTGTGTTTCTCAACCATGCCATGCACGGTGGTAAACGGCGTGTAGTAAACGGCATCGCGCGGCGCATAGCCCTGCACATGGCCGAAGCTCACGCGCAACGACCCGTTGGCATCCGGCGCCACTGCCTTGCCGGCATGCGCCGCCACGGCATGCCGCCACACCGGGCGATGCATCGCCGCGCGAGCCTGCCAATCGCTCTCCCGCTCGCGCAGGACACGCAGCTCGGCATTCCAGGCAATGCCCAGATCCAGCAAGGGGTCCTTGCGCGCAGCCAGCGCCTGCAGGCTCTCGCCGAGCATGCGCTCGCGGTTCGCCGCATCGAACACCGGGGTCGCCGCATACATCTCGCCGATCCGTTTTTCGATCTGCTCGGGCGACATGCCCTTGAACACCGCGTCGATCGAAGCAATCCGCTGCCCCTCGGGGAGGGCCAGGGCACGCCGCACGATCAAGCCAAGCATCTTGCGGTCAGCCTCGGCAAAGTAACTGCGCTGCTCGCGGTTCATCCGATCCTTGAGCCGCGCCTGATCCCCTGCGCCAAACCCGGCGGCGCGTTCGGCGGCGGGCTTGCCTTGCTCGATGGCGTTGTGCGCCAGCGTTGCCGCGTAATACAGCCCCTTGGGCAGCGGCGGAATGCCGCCGGCAACACTCTCGTTACCCAGCGTCATCAAACCGAGCAGGTAGTCGCGCTCCCAGCTCGCATTTTTCTCGGCCTGCAGGGCGCGCAAGCCCTCGCGTGCCGCCAGCGCACCGGCGTACTTGGGCTGCTTGGCCGCCCAGTCGGCCACCGCCTGATCGTCCTTGATCTGCTTGAGTACCGTGCCGTTCCGATCCAGCCCAGCGATCTGGCCCTGCGCGTTCTTGTAGCGGTTAGCGATGCCCTTGAGGTTATCGGCCAGGGCGATTTTCGCCGCCGGATCCTTGGCACTGAGGCTCTCGAGCAGGGCGATGAATTCGCCGAACACATCCTCGCGGCGCACGAAGAAGCGCTCGCGCCGCTCCTGCATTTCCTCGGCGATCAGCGAGCGCCAGGTGATGCCGGGATAGCCCAGCACCATGACGAAATCCTTTTCCTGCAAGCCGTCGGTCGAGATCGGGAAGAAAAACTCGGGCTTGTAGGGCTTGGTCCCGGTTCCGGGGCGCTCCGCCGGTTTACCGCTGTCATCGGCCCACACGCGGGCAATGGCAAAATCGCCGGTATGGCGCGGCCACGACCAGTTATCGATCTCGCCGCCGTATTCGCCGATGGCGCGCGGCGGGGCATAGACGAGGCGCACGTCGCGCAGATCGGTGGTCTCGATCAGGCTGTAGCTCACGCCATCGTCGTACGTTGAAACGGTACACGCCACCCCCGGCTGCTGCTCGCATTCCTTGACCAGCGCCTTCTTGGCCGCCTCGATGGCCTGCAGGCGCGGCTTGGGCTCGGCCCCGGCCGGCACGGCAGCGAGGACTTTCGCCGTAACGTCGGTAAAGCGCTTCGGAATCTGGACGCGCATCGTGCTGCCCGGCAGTTCCTCCGACGGGTTATGCGCGACAAAACCGTTGGTGATCAGATCACGCTGCGTCGTGCTGTGTTCTTGAATGACGCCGAACAGGCAGTGGTGGTTGGTGATAACGAGCCCGGTATCGGAAATGAAGGCGCCCGAACAACCGCCCACCTTGACCGCGCCGGAGAGCAAACCGGTGCCGCGCTTGGCATCCCAGAGCGCGGACGGAGGGAGCTTGAGCCCCTGCTGCTTGAGCCACTTCGGGCTGATTTCAAGCACCTGACCGGGAGTCCATTTACCGTCCAGCGCCCAGGCGGGAGCCGCGGCAAAAAGGGTGGCCAGGAGGGCCGGGAGAACGTGTTTGTGCATGGTCTTTCTCTTTCTGGATGATCAACGACCGGGCCATTCCCTCCGCCCTGGAACGGACCACGCCGACGCACGCCCACCCGCCAGCATGGCCAGCCGGGCGACTCGACGGAATGGTGGAAGGCGATGACCCACGGAACCGCAAGGCACAACAAAAAAGAGCAAACGACTCAACGTTCACCCCTCTGTCCTCGATACCTGAGAGATTGGCGGCGCAGCCAGGCGGCCGCACTCGTTGCCCCATCGGTGGACGCCACGCGGCAAGCGGGCGTCGCTCTCCAGAGTTTCACTGCACAGTCGGTCCTTTTGCCTGAGCGTTTCCGGGTGGATTGCGCCTTCGGCGGCGACCGGACGGTCGCTCTCTCCCAACTGCCGGGCGCACTATACGCCTGCTGCGATGACATCCGCAAGCCCCGACCTCAAACCCACATCAAAGCCCCGGAGTCCACCTCGGCAAGCACCGCAACCGCGACATTTGCCGGCCGAAATCAGCTGGGGCAGCGCGGAAGAAATTGGCAAGGAGAATAAAACGCAAGGCCTCCGGCACGCAGCGGCCCAGCCCTGGCAGGACGACAGCCGCGGGGGCGAACACTTGCCAACGCCGCCGAAACCCACCTTGGCGGGAACCGCCAATTGGTCAGCGAAATAGTCAGTGTGATCAGTGTTTGCTCAGACCGCAAAGAACACGGCCAGCCAGACCGTTACCTCGTCCGGCGCCGTCCACTCGACGCGATGCCGTCGATGCGGCGCGATCTCCACCCAGTCGCCCGGGCCGAGCCAGCGGTCCGCCTCCTCGTCGGCAAAGCGCAAGCGCGCTGCCCCGCGCAGGACCAGCACCCACTCGCCTTCCGCCTGGTCGTACCAGAAATCCGGCGGGCTGCACTGCCCGGTCGACACGATGCGCTCGATGCGTACCCCCGGCCGGCGGAGGAGGTCCGTAAACCGCTCCGCCGCCTCAGGTGCCGGCGGCAGATCGGCAAACAGATTGGCGCTCACCCGGTAATCAGGCGCGCATCGCCATGCTGAACACCGGCGTATGCCCGCCGGTCCCGACCGACAGGCTGAAGTTCGCCCGGCTGTAGGCCACCTGGCGCTCGACCACCCCGGCATACGCCGCGGCATCGTTGCCGGCCCGCGCGTAGTCGGCGGCAAACACGCTCTGGCTATCGACCGCACGCATCAGCATGGATTGCGCCGCAATGGTCGCGAACTGCTGTTGCAGGTCACGATCCTCGGCCATCACGGCCTCGATCTTGTCCTTGTCGCGGTGGGAGTTGCCCACCCGCACCTTGCCTTCGGCATCGCTCGTCAGCACCGGCGCCACCGTCAGGTCGACCCCACGGGCGGCAAGTTTCTGTCGCAGGGTGTCGGCAAAGTTTGCCGTCTCACGCGAGAGCGACTCGCGGGTGAACTGTAGCGACATCTTGTCGAACCGCCCAGCCTGAGCAACGGCAATCGGCGCCTCCGTCGGTGCACTGTTTGCCGGCTCGGCCGCCGCCGTGCTGCCCGCACCGAGCGCCCGACCGATGCTGGACAAAGCCGAAATGGCCGAAAACGCGGTTGAAATGGCTTTCAGGTACATACACCCCTCCCCTGGCTGATGCTTCAGCAGAGCAGGATTCATGCCATGGCGCATTTCCGGAATCACCGCTCACCACACACCGATCATAGCCTGCTGCCAAACACCGCCCTGAAAGGCGCGCCGATTGGCGCTCCTGGCAAGGGCAGGCCTGGAAGGCGCATCTGGATGCGCCTTCCAGGCCAACACGGTATAAAAGACGCTAATGCCAGCGAGCAGCCCACGCTAGACATCGGCATATCCGGCGCGTAAGCTGGCATGCCAAATGCAATGAGGTTTCGACCGGTATTGACCGGTAAACCGCCAAGGAATTTTCAAACCCCGACTGTCCAGTTTGTCGCCCACCGGAAAACTGTATGCATATACGGTTGAACGCCAATTTCCCTCACAAAGTAAGGGACTCCCGTTGTCCTGTCCGCCAGATTAGGCGACACGTCGACAGGTTAGACGACACTTTTGACGTCCACTTCTAGTTAGCGTTCATATGCCATCCGCTTCTGATGCTATCGGAGAAATCCGCGCTGCATTGGATTCCAAGACCAAGGAGTCCGAACTGCTGACTCTCATTGAGAATCGTTTGTCCGAACTGAGGCAAAGGTACAAGTCCAACCGCAGCGAATTTACGGGCGAGGAAATTGAGTTCCTGAAATCCCTTTCGCCACTTCAAGAAGCCCTCCGTGAGTTTGGAGAAGCCATCGAGGAAAAGGAGTGGGTTCGCACGCGAGACGACGCGCAGGAACTTGCCAGTCGATTCGGCGAACTCAGAGATCGGCTATCGCCTTATCTGGTATCCAAGCGCGCCGAAAAGGAAATTCGCGACATATTGGCGTCAGCCCAAGCACTTCCGTTCGCTGCAGTGTCTGCGGGCCAGGCCGAGTTTGGTCGCCGCAGAGCAACCCTCGAAAACTCT
>CAZHFS010000159.1:0-6558 GCA_964531885.1 uncultured Propionivibrio sp. | reverse complement strand
GGCTGATCGACGAGACCGACCACGGACTTACCCTCAAGGATGCGGCAGCGCTCAGCGCCTTCGTGTCCGATCCCCAGCTTCTCAATCCATCGCTATAACCGGGAGTTCACCATGCACAAGACGTATGTTGCCGAGCCGTACAAGATCAAGGTTGTTGAGCCGATCGCCGTGACCACGCGCGAGGAGCGCGTGCGCTTCATGGAGGAGGCGGGTTACAACACCTTCCTGCTGCGTTCCGACCAGTGTTACATCGATCTTTTGACCGACAGCGGCACGACGGCGATGAGCGACAACCAGTGGGCCGGGATGATGCTCGGCGACGAGGCCTATGCCGGCAGCCGCAACTTCATCCACCTGCAGGAAGTGGTGCGCGAGTACTATGGCTTCCGCCACGTGGTGCCGACCCACCAGGGGCGCGGCGCCGAGAACCTGCTCTCGCAGCTGTGCATCAAGCCGGGCGACTACGTGCCGGGCAACATGTACTTCACCACCACGCGCGCGCACCAGGAACTCAATGGGGCCAAGTTCGTGGATGTGATCATCGACGAGGCGCATGATTCGCAGATCGACCTGCCGTTCAAGGGCAACGTCGACCTGGCCAAGCTGCAGGCGCTGATCGATAAGGTCGGCGCGGACAAGATTCCCTACATCTGCCTGGCGGTGACCGTGAACCTTGCCGGCGGGCAACCGGTGAGCATGGCCAACATGCGCGCGGTCAAGGCGCTGTGTGCCAAGCACGGCATCAAAGTGATGTACGACGCGACGCGCTGCGTCGAGAACGCTTTCTTCATCAAGGAGCGCGAGGAAGGCTATGCCGAGGTGAGCATCGCCGCCATCCTCAAGGAGATGATGAGCTACGCCGACGGCTGCACGATGAGCGGCAAGAAGGATTGCCTCGTCAATATCGGCGGCTTCCTGTGCATGAACGACGACGATCTCTACCAGCGCGCCTGCGAACTGGTGGTGCTCTACGAGGGTATGCCGACCTACGGCGGCCTGGCCGGGCGCGATATGGAGGCGATGGCGCGCGGCATCGTCGAATCGGTCGATTACAACTACATCCACCACCGGGTCACCCAGTGCCGCTACCTCGCTGACCGCCTGACCGCAGCCGGGGTGCCCATCGTCCTGCCAGTGGGCGGGCATGCGGTGTTCCTCGATGCCAAGGCCTTCCTCGACCACATCCCGCAAGACCAATTCCCGGCCCAGACCCTCGCCGCGGAACTCTTCATCGAGAGCGGCGTGCGCAGCATGGAACGCGGTATCGTTTCGGCCGGGCGCAACAAGGAAACCGGCGAGAACTACCGGCCCAAGCTCGAACTGGTGCGCCTGACCATCCCGCGCCGCGTCTATACCTACGCCCACCTCGACGTGGTTGCCGATGCGTGCATTGCGCTCTACGCCCGGCGGCGCGAACTCGTCGGCATGGAAATGGTGTACGAGCCCAAGCTACTGCGCTTCTTCACCGCGCGCTTTGCTCCGCTCGCCACCGCGCCTGCCAAGGTGGCGGTCGCTGAAGCTGAATGCGCCGTCTGAGTTTCTCCTCGCCTCGCCGGAAAGCAACACTTTCCGGCGCGTGGCGGCGGTGGGCCGCCACGTCGGGCGAATGTCGCTCCCCGCAAACCCCTGCTTTGGTGTAGGCTATTCACGTGGCCGACAACGTCGTCGGCCACATTCCGAACGACCAAGAAGGGGGGCTGCACCACCTCTCAAATCCTGCAATCCTGGCCGGCTGGCATTCGGCTGGTACCCGTCCCGTCTTGGGTTTGTCTTGCGGATTGGCGTTCCAATCGTTTCCCGTCGGTTCAATGTCAGCACCGGGCGCGGGTCTTTGGCCTGCTTCCCAACACCGTATGAGGAACCAAGTATGGATAGGGTCACCGAGTCTCAGGACGTATACCAAGAAATCGAGCGCTTGCTTGATGAAGCAAACGCTCTGTCGTTAGGCGTTCCCCGGTTCAAGGTTGTGCTGTGCATGCTGCAGCTGGCAGAAATGCGCGCTAGCCTGAAAGCGGGCGACGAGATGCTGGTTCTGGTGCGCAAGGAAGTGATCCCTTCCCTCAAGGCGATCAAGGACATCACCTGTTATCTGACCACCGAGCGGGTGCCCGAGCGGATCGACGCCGGTTGTTACGGTTACCTGCGCGATACGCTGATCATCAGCGACCAGGTTCTCAAGGCCAAGGGCAGTGCCTTGGCGTGTGATCTCATTTTCATGAGCCGCAGTGGCGGCCAGGTGGTCGACTGCGTCGCCGCCAATTTCGTCGGCGTTTCCTGAGGGGAGAGTGTCGCCGCGGCCATTCTGGTTGGCCGCGCGGCGATCCCTGCGTTGGCTCGAGGGGTGGCGGTGCGGCATCGTGCGCTGGGTGCGCGCAGCAACGTGATGCGGAAGACGTGATTGACTGAAAATAGTTGTGCAAAAATTGAATTTTTGGTAATTTTTGTACACATTGATGCGTTAGTGCGATGATTCTGCGACAGGTGTGTGGCGTCGAGTGCGACCAGGCATCACCCTTTTTTTCAACGCTTCCGGAATCGCCATGAAAACCATGCTCAAACCTGTCACCTTGGTGGCGCTCGCCGTCCTTTGTGGTTCTCTGCGTGCCGCGCCAGGCCAGGACTCAGCAGCGCTCTCGCAATCCCTGTTCGTTGCGCCGGCGGTGCAGTTCGCCACGCCAGGGGCGACGAACGCCACTTTTACCTCGTACGAGCGGGTCAAGGATTACCTCGAGACGATCGCCCGCAGCAGCGATGCCAAGCTCTATAGCCTGTTGCGTACCGAGCAGGGGCGGGATGTCTGGGCAGTGCGCTTGGGAAATCCCAAGGCCAAGGTGCGGGTCATGGTGTACTCGCGGGTGCATGGCGACGAGCCGGCAGCGAGCGAAGGGGCGCTGGCCTTCTTGGATTCCCTGACGCGCGGCGAACTCAAGGGGCGCTTTGACGACGTGCAACTTGTCGTCGTGCCGATGGCCAACCCGGACGGCAGCGTGGCCATGAAGCGCGTGACGGCCAAGGGGGGGGACATCAACCGCGACTTCGTCAAATACGACTACGCCGAGACGCGCGCCATCCAGAGCGAGATTCTGCGCTTCGATCCGCATGTGGTCGTCGATGCGCATGAATTTACCGTGTGGGGGCGGCTGGGGGAGCGCACCAGTGCGTCGGACATGCAGACCGCCGGCCCGAATGAGCCGAATTTGCCCAAAGCCCTGATCGGAGCACACGAAACACTGTTCCGCGCGGCAATCACGCGGAATTTCGCTCAACATGGACTGCGCCACGACCTCTACGAACTGCTCAGCATGGACAAGGCGACCGGCAAACTGCAGGTGGCCGAATCGGCGACGACGTTTGTCAGTGCCAAGAACTACCACGCCATGAGCGGGCGCTTTTCCTTCCTGTTCGAGACGCGCGGCATCGGGCTGGGTGACCAGCACATGGAGCGCCGTACCTTGTCGCACTATCAGGGGATGAAAGCCATTGTCGAAACGGCGCAGGCGAATGCCGCGGCGATCGACAAATTGATCGGCGAATCGCGTCGCACGCTGGCCGAAAACAAGGCCTGGGAACTCGACCGCAAGCCGGTGCGCGCAGCGCGCGAGTTCGCGCTGGCCGACGGTCCGAGCGGCCAACTCGTGTCCTTACCGGCGGAATTCGTGAAGCGCACCGAAGGCACGCCAGGGGCGAAGGTGGCCGTGCCGCGTTATTACCTGATTCCGAAGTCGGCCAAGGCCAGCGTCGACATCCTGGCGCAGATGGGGGTGGTCGTGACCCCTTTGCCCAAGCCCCTCAAGGCCACGGTTGGCGTACAGACGGCGGTGATGAGCAAAAACGGCGAGGCGCTCAAGGTCGAGAGCAAGACAAGCGAAGCGAGCCGAGAGTTTTCGGCTGGCGATTACGTGATCGATACCCGCCAGCGTACCAATCTCCTGCTGCAGGTACTTGAGGGGGCCAGTCCCAACGGTTTTGCCCGGGCGGGACTGCTCGGGCGCGACGGAACGGTCGAGTTGCCCTTCTATCGTTACGATGGCCGTCTGTAGGCTTTGACCGATACCTGAGGTTGGGCTGCGAAGCGCCTCCGTGTGAGGCGCTTTGTTTTTGTTTAAAACGTAACTGTTTTCTTGTAAGAGAAATGTAAGGCTGCGGGCATCTAATCGAGTGCATTGCGTTCCTGTTTCGGTGTTGGTCGTTGAGTGGCCACCGCCGGTGGAATGACGAAACGGTTCGTGGCCGGACGCACAGTCGTCCTGCTGAACCCCCGACAACAGCACTGGAGGTAGGGTATGTCGCAGAACGATTCCGCTCATCTGTTTCAGCCGTCGGCCGAATTCATCGCGCAGGCGACGATTTCTGGAATGGATGCCTACAAAGCGCTGTGCGCCGAGGCGGCCGAGGATTACACCGGCTTCTGGGCACGTCTGGCGCGTGAGCATGTCAGCTGGAAAAAACCCTTCACCCAGGTGCTCGATGAGTCGAGCGCGCCTTTCTACAAGTGGTTTGCCGACGGCACGCTCAACGTTTCCTACAACTGCCTTGACCGTAACGTCGAAGCCGGTCTGGGCGACAAGGAGGCGATCATCTCGGAAACCGACGATGGTGAGATTCGTCGGGTGACCTACCGCGAACTCCTGGCCATGGTCTGTCGCCTTGCCAATGGGCTGCGCGCCAAGGGGATCAAGAAGGGTGACCGGGTCATCATCTACATGGCCATGGGCATCGAGGGCGTGGTTGCCATGCAGGCCTGCGCGCGCATTGGCGCGATTCACTCGGTGGTTTTCGGCGGCTTCTCGGCCCAGTCGGTGCGCGACCGGATCAACGATGCCGGAGCCGTGGCGGTGATCACCACCGACGAGCAGTGTCGCGGCGGCAAGCGCCTGCCGCTCAAGCCGGCGGTCGATGAGGCCATCGCCATGGGCGGTTGCGAGACGGTACAGACTGTCATCGTGAATCGCCGTACCGGCGGTGAGTGCCCGATGGTTGCCGGGCGCGACGTGTGGTGGGATGACACCGTTGCCGGCCAGCCCGATACCTGCGAGCCGGAATGGGTCGAGGCCGAGCATCCGCTGTTTCTGCTCTACACCTCCGGGTCGACGGGTAAACCGAAAGGCGTCCAACATTCGACGGGCGGTTACCTGCTGCACGCCGTACTGACCACCAAGTGGACCTTTGACCTCAAACCCGCCGACATTTTCTGGTGCACCGCCGATATCGGCTGGGTCACCGGTCATACCTACGTGGCCTATGGGCCGCTCGCCTGTGGCGGCACGCAGATGGTCTTCGAGGGGGTTCCGACGTATCCGGACGCGGGCCGTTTCTGGAAAATGATCCAGGACCACAAGATCAACATCTTCTACACCGCGCCGACCGCGATCCGTTCGCTGATCAAAGCCTCGGATACGACGCCTGCCACCGCGCCGACCAACTATGATCTGTCCTCCTTGCGCCTCCTCGGCACGGTGGGCGAACCGATCAATCCGGCGGCGTGGATGTGGTACTACAACAGCGTCGGCGGCGGGCGCTGTCCGATCGTCGATACCTTCTGGCAGACCGAAACGGGCGGCCACATGATCACCCCGCTGCCGGGGGTCACCCCCCTCGTGCCGGGGTCGTGCACCCTGCCTTTCCCGGGGATCCAGGCGTCGGTTGTCGATGAAACGGGTGCCGAGGTCGAGTGGGGCAAGGGTGGCCTGCTGGTGGTCAGCAAACCGTGGCCGTCGATGATCCGCACCATCTGGGGCGACCCGGACCGCTTCAAGCGTTCGTACTTCCCCGACGACTTCCAGGGCAAGCTCTATCTGGCGGGCGACGGCGCGGTACGCGATGCGCACAATGGCTACTTCACCATCACTGGCCGCATCGACGACGTGCTCAACGTCTCCGGGCACCGCATGGGGACCATGGAAATCGAGTCGGCACTGGTGTCGCATCCGATGGTCGCCGAGGCGGCGGTGGTCGGCCGGCCCGATGATCTGACGGGCGAGGCGATCTGCGCTTTCGTCGTGCTCAAGGGCGCACGTCCGGTCGGCGAGGCGGCCAAGGCCATGATCAAGCAGTTGCAGGATCACGTGGCCAAGGAGATCGGCCCGATTGCCAAGCCCAAGGACATCCGTTTTGGCGAGAACTTGCCGAAGACGCGTTCGGGCAAGATCATGCGTCGCTTGTTGCGGGCGCTGGCCAAGGGCGAGACCGTGGCGCAGGATGTGTCTACCCTCGAAAATCCGGCCATTCTGGATCAACTCAAGGGCAGCTGATTTCCTTTGTTCGCAGCCAGAATGAGCGGGCCGGTGTGTATTGCGCACCGGCCCGCGCTGTTTGTTGAAGCTGGTGTATGCTCATGCAATTAATGCGCCATCCAATCGTTCGCGTGCAGGGGCCGGGACGGTTGCGGTGTGTCAAACGGGGGCTGGGATGAGCGGAAATGCAACGCAAATGCTGGTCGGGGCGACGCTGGAATTCTTGCGCAACTATCCGCCATTTGACCGCATGGAACCGGAGGCGCTGTCGTTTCTGGGTGAGCACCTCAAACTGGCGTATTACCCGGATGCGACCGAAATCGTC
>CAZHFS010000158.1:0-6569 GCA_964531885.1 uncultured Propionivibrio sp. | reverse complement strand
AGCTCTTCGTGCGCGTCGTGGCCGAGCCGTCCTGGCTTCAGGCCAATACGCCGCGTACCACGGAAATCGTTTTTCTGACAGGGTTGTGCCTGACCGGCGTCTTGCTCTTTGGCTTGAGCTGGCTGCTGCGCCGCAGCCGGCGGGTTAACTCGCTCGAGAACGAACTCGTCCTTAACCACGCCAGGCAAAAGGCAGCGGAGGCGTGGGCACGAAAACTGTCGCTGGCGGTCGAGCAGAACCCGGCGTGCATCATCATTACCGACACGGAAGGTCGGATCGAATACGCCAACGATACCTTTCTCAATACCACGGGCTACTCCCTCGGCGAAGTCATTGGGCAGACCCCGCGCCTGATCCGGTCGTCGGAGACCGAACCTGAAGTGTATGAGGCGCTGTGGCGAGAGATCACCGCGGGACGGATCTGGCGCGGTGATCTGCAAAACAGGCGCAAGGACGGCACGCTGTATTGGGAGCGGGCCCTCATCGCGCCGATCAAGGACGCGGAAGGGCGCAACACCAGCTTTATCGGGATCAACGAAGACATCACCGAATTGCGCGCCTTGTTCGACCAGTTGCGCGACAGCGAGCGGCGGTTCCGTGGCGTGCTGACGACCATGGTCGAGGGGGTGGCAGTGCTCTCTCCGAAGGGCGTTTTCATCTACAGCAACCCGGCCGCCGAGGCGATGCTCGGTGGCGAGAGCGGCATCCTGGTTGGCCTGCGCCCAGATGAGCTCGAGGTTGAGCGCTTCCGGGCGGACGGTTCGCCCTGCTCCTCGGAAGAGTATCCACTCCTTGTTACGCTCAGAGAGCAGCGTGAAATCCGAGACGCGATCGTGGGGGTGCGCGGGCGTGCCAAGGATCTGCGTTGGTTGCGGGTCAATACCTGTTTGTTGCGTAGCCGGGGTGAAAATGAGCGCTGCGGCGTGGTGCTGACTTTCTCTGATATCACCGAGCGGCGGCATGCCGAAGAGCAGTTGCGGCTAGCCTTCGAAGTGACGAACCACACCAGCGAGGGTGTGATGGTCAGCGATGCGATGCATCGCATCGTGTCCATCAATCCCGCGCTCGAACGCATGATCGGCCTGCGCAGCGACCAGGTCGCCGGTCGCCCATCCGGCCTGTTCGTCCGAGCGGTGGATGACGCCTCCTTTGCGGCGGTGAACGATGCCCTGATGCAGGGCAAACCGTGGCAAGGCGAAGTCCGGCTCAAGAAAAAAACGGGCCGCTCGATGCATGGCTGGGCGGCGCTTTCCGTCGTGCGCGATGCGGAAAATCGGGTCAGGCACCACGTCGCGATTTTTTCGGATATGACCGAGCGCAAGGAGGCGCAGGCGCGCATCGAATTCCTCGCGCACCATGATCCGCTGACCGGATTGCCGAATCGCCTGCTCCTGCGCGACCGGGTTGCTCAGGCCCTGGCCCATGCTGTACGCATGCAGGGGCGCGTGGCCTTGATGTACCTCGACCTTGACCGTTTCAAAACGATCAACGATTCGCTCGGTCACCCGGTGGGCGATGCCTTGCTCAGGGAGGTCGTCGAACGGCTCAAGTCCTGCGTGCGGGATTCCGACACCATCTGTCGGCAGGGGGGCGATGAGTTCATCATCCTGCTCAACGATGTGCGTGACAGCGAAGCCGTGTCGCGCATTGCCGAAAAGATTCATTTGCGCATGACCGAACCGGTGATCCTGGTCAAACATGTGCTGACCACGTCATTCTCAATCGGCATTGCCCTGGGGCCTGAAGACGGAAACGATTTCGACACCCTGTTGCAAAAGGCGGATACGGCGATGTATCACGCCAAGGAGGCGGGGCGGAACGGCCACCGCTTCTTTACCGAGCAGATGAATCGCCAGGTCGTCGAGCATCTCACCCTGGAAAACAAGCTGCGTCGGGCGCTTGAGAACCATGAATTCGTTCTCCATTACCAGCCGCAGCTCGATCTGGCGGAGAACAAGATTATCGGGGTCGAAGCCCTGATCCGCTGGAACAGTGCCGAAGACGGGTTGATCTCGCCGGCACGCTTCATTCCCGTTGCCGAGGCTTCTGGCCTGATCGCACCGATTGGCGCCTGGGTCCTGCGCGAAGCTTGCCGCCAGGCGCGCGTCTGGCAGGATGCGGGCCTGGCGCCATTCACCGTGGCGGTTAACCTCTCGGCCATGCAATTCAAGCGGCCGGACCTGATCAATACGGTGATCAACGCCCTGGTCCTGGCCGACCTCGATTCGCAATGGCTCGAACTCGAACTGACCGAGTCGATCCTGATCCAGGATGCCGAAGCGACGGTCGATGCGGTTCGTCGCCTCAAAGCCTTGGGCATCAAACTGTCGGTCGACGATTTCGGCACTGGCTATTCAAGCCTTGCTTACCTCAAGCGCTTTGCCGTCGACAAGCTTAAAATTGACCAATCCTTCGTGCGGGATCTGGGACGCGATCCGGAAGATTCGGCGATTGTGCGCGCTATCATCCAGATGGCACACAGCATGAAACTCAAGACGATTGCCGAGGGTGTCGAGACGCCGGAGTTGGTCGAGGTTCTGCGCCTCTTCCACTGCGACGAAATCCAGGGCTACTACCTGGCACGCCCAATGCCGGCTGACGAACTGGAGGCATTTGTGCGCCAATTTCAGCCGAGTGAAGACATGGGTGGACCAGGCGCGCAGACCTGATCCGGGAGAAGGCGCAGGAGCGATAGATGCAGCCAGGCAAACCGATCATTTATATCATCGATGATGACGAGATCGTTCTCTGGATGTTCCAGGAGTTTCTGCAGGGCATTGGTGCCGAGATCCGTGCCTACAATTCGGCGCGGGCTTTTCTTGAGGCCTACCACGCGGGACCGAATGAGTGCCTGGTGTGCGATCTGCGCATGCCGGACATTGGGGGGCTGGAAGTTCAACGCCAGTTGCTCGAGAAAAGAACTTGCCTGCCCATCATCCTCGTGTCCGCGTATCCGGAGGTCCATTCTGCCGTTGAGGCGATCAAGAAGGGGGCCTTCGATTTTCTTGAAAAACCGGTGAATGGCGGCGTGCTGGTTGAAAAAGTGCAGAGTGCCTTGGCACGCTCGCGCGAAATGCATGCCGCGCAGGTGGCGTCCCGCGTCAGGGAGGCCAGGCTGGCCTTGCTGACCCCGAAAGAGCGCCAGATTGCCGAGTTGGTGGTTGCAGGTAAGAGCAGCCCGAAAATTGCCGAAACACTGGGGCTCAGCGTGCGTACGGTTGAAAATCACCGGGCGCGCGTGATGGAAAAACTGCACGTCGAATCGACGGTCGAGCTTGTCAAACTGTTTCTTTAACCACCTTTGCTCCAGGCGATAGGTAAATCCCCACACCCCGACTGAGTAGTTCCACTCTCCATTCTGTTTGCCGCCAAGGAAAAAAATAGAAAGGCAGCAAAACGGCGACAGGCGTGACCCGCCTCATAAAGAGCGAGAGTGTGCCGTTCGTTCGTCTCCGGGTACAGCCCGCGGACAGGCGAATGGCGGATAACAATGCAGTTACCAGAAAGGGTTCAAAATGCAAACACCGGTCAGCAAACGGACTTTCCTTTCCTTCGCAGTGGCCACGACGCTGGCCCTTGCCCTCGGAACAGGGCATGCGGCGGACATCAAGGAGCGTAACGTCAAATTCCCGATCGTCAATGCCATTGATCACCCGCAGGGGCTCGGTGTGCAGAAGTTTGTCGAGGTCGTGGACAAGAAGAGTGGCGGCAAGATCAAAATCAAGATTTACCCGAATGGCACCTTGGGCGGGGAACAGCAGGTGGCAGCCGCGATGCAGGGTGGGACGGTCGAACTGTCGGCGATGTCGCCGGCCCAGATCGTCGGGACGATCAAGGAGTTCGTGGTGCTGGATTTCCCCTTCTCCTTCGCCAATACGGCACAAGCCGATGCGGTCCTCGATGGCCCGTTCGGACGCAAGCTGATGGACTACATGCCGGCCAAGGGCTGGGTTGGTCTGGGCTTCATGGAGCAGGGCTACCGCAGCATCAGCAACAGCAAGCGGCCGATCACCAAGCTTGAGGACATCAAGGGGCTGAAGATCCGCACGATTCTGAATCCCTTGTATGTCGACATGCTCAATACCCTGGGCGCCAACGCCGTGCCCATGCCGTTCCCCGAACTCTATTCGGCGATGGAGACCAAGACCGTCGATGGCCAGGAAAATCCGGAAACAACGGTGGACGCGAGCAAGTTCTACGAGGTGCAAAAATACTTCAGCGCGACCCGTCACATCTACAACCCGCAGATGGTGATGGTAAGCAAGAAATTCTGGGACTCGCTCTCGGCGGACGAGAAGAAAATCTTCGAAGACGCAATGGTTGAAGCACGCGATGTGCAGCGCAAGGCGGCGCGGGCGATGACCGATAAGTCGCGCAAGGTCATGCTCGACAACGGCATGAAGCTCAACGAGATCGAGCCGGCAGAACTGGCGCGCATGCGGGCGGCGGTCAAACCGGTGACCGACAAATATGCGGCGCAACTCGATCCGTCGCTGGTCAAGGCCTTCCAGGCTGAACTGGAGCGGACTCAGCACCTGAAGTAAGCAGGTAGTCGCACGGAGCGCATGCTCGGCATGCGCCCGCCTGGTTGGTGCGCCCGCCTTTTTTGCGGGCGCTTTCTGCGCAGGGCGTGCGTGTCGCACGCCCTGGCAACGTCTGAAAACGATCCGCTCATGAAATCGTTCGAGAAATATCTCACGCACGCGATGAATACGGTCATCGTCGTTGCCCTGGCCCTGATGGTGGTCATGGTGTTCGGCAATGTGGTGCTGCGCTATGTGTTCAACTCGGGGATCACGGCTTCCGAAGAGCTGGCCCGCTTCTGTTTCCTCTGGCTGATTTTCGTCGGCTCGGTGGTGGCCATGAAGGAGCGAGCTCACCTCGGGGTCGATACCCTGATTTCGCGGCTGCCCCGCGGCGGCAAGATCGCCTTCGTCCTGATCAGCAACGCACTGATGCTGTGGGTTTGCTACCTGTTCTTCGTTGGCAGCCTGAAGCAGACGATTCTCGGCTGGGGGACGCTCAAACCGGCGACGGGTATCCCGATGGCCTTCCATTATGCGACCGGCCTGGTCATGAGCGTGGGCGTGGCCGTCATCATCGTCGGTAACACCTGGCGCGTTCTTGCCGGGCGGGCCAGCGACGCCGAACTGATTCAGATCGTCGAATCCGAAGAAATCGAATCCGGCCACGAGGCCGACAAGGAACTCGCGGCCTGCGCTGCGCGTCAGGATGCCGCTGCGGTGCAAACGCGCGAGGAGAAACGGTAATGGTCGTCACAGTCTTTCTTGCTTCGCTGCTCGGGGCCATGGCGCTGGGCATGCCGATCGCCTTTGCGCTGATGGTCTGCGGCATTGCGCTGATGCTGCACATGAACATGTTCGATGCGCAACTGATCGCACAGAACACCATCGACGGTGCCGACAACTTCGTGCTCATGGCGGTGCCGTTCTTCATGCTGGCCGGCGAACTGATGAACGCCGGCGGCCTGTCCCGTCGCATCGTCAACCTGGCGATGGCCCTGGTCGGGCACATCCGTGGCGGGCTGGGTTACGTGGCGGTGATCGCGGCGATCATCATGGCCAGTCTGTCCGGATCGGCCGCCGCCGATACCGCTGCGCTCGGGGTGCTGTTGATTCCGATGATGCGCCAGGCCGGGTATAGCGTGCCGCGTTCGGCCGGGTTGATTGCCGCGGGCGGCATCATCGCGCCGGTGATTCCGCCGAGTATCGCCTTCGTGATGTTCGGCGTCATCGCCCAGGTTTCGATCACCAAGCTGTTCATGGCCGGCATCGTGCCGGGCATCATGATGGGGGTAAGCATCCTCATCGCCTGGGCCTGGGTGATCCGCAAGGACAAGCTCGAAGCGCGCCCACGGCAGAGTCTGGCCCAGGTCTGGGCCGCGGTGGTCGATGGGGTGTGGGCGCTGGTGATGCCGCTGATCATCATCTTTGGGCTGAAAATGGGGGTGTTTACCCCGACCGAGGCCGCCGTCGTGGCCGCCGTCTATGCCCTGTTTGTCGGGATGTTCGTCTACAAGGAAATCAAGGTCGGCGACTTGTACGGGCTCCTGCTCAACGCCGGCAAGATATCTGCGGTGGTGATGCTGCTTGCCGGTGCGGCCATGGTCTCCTCGTGGCTGATCACCGTTGCCGACCTGCCGGGCCAACTCGCGGACATGTTGCGGCCTTTCATGGACAACAAGATCCTGCTCATGGTGATGATCATGATCGTGGTCGTCGTGGTCGGAACGGCGATGGACATGACCCCGACCATCCTGATCCTGACGCCGGTGCTGATGCCGGTGATCAAGCAGGCGGGGATCGACCCGATCTATTTCGGGGTGATTTTCATCATCAATAACGCCATCGGGCTAATCACCCCGCCCGTTGGGACGACGTTGAACGTGATCTGTGGCGTGGCCAAGATCAAGATGGACGAGGTCATCGTCGGCGTGATGCCTTTCCTGATCGCCGAGTTGGTCGTGCTGGCCCTGCTGACGCTCTTCCCTTCGCTGGTGCTGGTGCCGATGCGCTGGTTCATGTGAGATGAGAATCCTGCTCACCACC
>CAZHFS010000157.1:0-6654 GCA_964531885.1 uncultured Propionivibrio sp. | reverse complement strand
CATATACCGTCCCGCCGGACGAACGTTCGCGCTCCAGTGCGGCGGCAAAACCCAGCACGCGCGCATGCAGCTGTGGATCGATCACCTCGCCGAACTCGACGGTCCAGGCTTCATCGCCCAAGGGCAGGAGCTTTGGCTCGGGGAGTAAAGAAGTCGTTTGCATGGCCACAATTCACTTAAAGAATTACTCCACAGACCCTGCGGTTAATGCACTCATCATCCAACCTCTGCCAGCCAGGTCCAGCAAGCACACATCCCCTGGGCCTCTCAGCCGGTCGCCAGATGGGGCGACGGTCCGGAACACCATAAACAAGTGTCCCGGCCGCCAGACAAGCGCCCGGCCAATCAACCCTGCATGCGCTGAGGCAACCAGTTGGTGATATCCGGAATGAAATACATCAACAGCACCATCACGATCATCAGCAAAAACAGCGGGAAGGCATGCTTGGCAATAAAACCGATGTCCTTCTTGGTCATCCCTTGCAGCACAAACAAGTTAAAGCCGACCGGCGGCGTAACCTGGGCCATCTCGACAACTACGACGATGAAAACCCCAAACCAGATGAGATCGATCCCCATGCCTTCGATGGTCGGCAGCAGAACGCCCATGGTCAGGACGACCATCGAGATGCCATCGAGAAAACAGCCAAGGATGATATAGAACACCATCAGTGCCAGCAGCAGCGCCAGCGGCGAAAGCTGCAAACCGATGATCCACTCGGCAAGGTGCCTCGGCAGCCCGATATATCCCATCGACAGGGTCAGGAAAGACGCACCGAAGAGGATCAAGGCGATCATGCAGTAGAGGCGCGTGCCGCCGAGCACGCTATCGACGAACGTCCGCCAGGTCAGATCGCCCTGCACTGCGGCAATGATCAGCGAACCGACGACTCCCAGGGCCGCGGCTTCGGTCGCAGTGGCGATGCCGGAGTAAATCGAACCGAGAACGGCAACGATCAAGGACACTACGGGAATGAGATGCCGCGACTGATAGACTTTCTGCATGAACGTCATGTTCTGGTCGGCCGGGGGCACCTTCTCGGGATTCATCAGCGCCCAGACGATGGTGTACCCCATGAACAACCCGGCCAGGATGATGCCCGGCAAGACGCCGGCGATGAACAAGCGAGCGATCGACACATTGGCCATCACCCCATAGACGATCATGATGATCGACGGCGGAATCAGCAAGCCAAGCGTCCCGGCACCGGCCAGGGTGCCGATTGAAATCGAATCGGGATAACCGCGCTTCTTGAGTTCGGGCAGCGTCATCTTGCCGATCGTGGCGCACGTCGCCGCCGATGAACCAGACACCGCAGCAAAGATCGTGCAGCCAATGATATTGGTATGCAACAGGCGTCCGGGCAGGTTTTCCAGCCACGGCGCCAGGCCTTTGAACATGTCTTCGGATAGTTTGGTACGAAACAGGATTTCGCCCATCCAGATAAAGAGCGGCAACGCTGTCAAAGTCCAGGAAGACGCCGAGCCCCAGATGGTGATCACCATGCTGTCGCCGACTGGCCGGCTGGTAAACAGTTCCATCCCGATCCAGGCCACGCCGGCCAGCGACAGACCGATCCAGACGCCACTCCCCAAAATGGCGAACAGGGCCAGGATCAAAAAAGCCGTTATGTAGAGTTCCATGCCCCCCCCTATTCGGTGCGTGCCATTTCGCCGCCGGTCGCTTCGTTCTTCACTTTTTTGCCGGCAAGCAAATCGATGAGATCAACCAAGAAGGCCAGCGCCAGCACCGACGTGCCGATGGCCATCCCGAGTTGTGGAATCCACAGAGGCGTCGCGTCGAGCCCGGTGGAAATATCCTTGTATTCGAGCGACTGGCTGACCAAGCGGAGGGAATACCAGCCCATGGCCGTCGCGATTGCCAGCGCAAAAAAATGGCAGAAGATATCTACCAGGCGGTAGGCCGCTGGCGAGAGCCGATCGATAATCAGGCTGACCCGAATGTGCTCACCCCGCCGGAGCGTACTGGCCAAGGCAAGAAATGCCGAGCTTGCCATGCAATAGCCGGCATAGGCATCTGCCCCGTGCAGTTCGAACAACGGGTTCATGCGGCCAAAAATACTCGACAACACGGCCAGCAGCGTGGCGATCATGAACAGACCGGCCAAATAGCCTGCACCCTCAAACAGGCAATCCAGAAACTTGCGCATCACACCCTCCGGAAAAAGAACCCCGGCACGCGGCCGGGGTTCAGTGGCGCCTTATTTGCGGTACGCGTCGATGATGGCTTGGCCTTCCTGCCCCGTTTGCGTGGTCCAGTCGGCAATCATGGTCAGGCCGACTTTCTTGAGATCGGACTTGAGTTGTTCAGACGGTTGCTCGACCTTCATACCGTTCTTGATGAGTTGCTCGGTGTACCAGATGGTTTTTTCGGCACTCGTCTTCCAACCGCGCGCTTCGGCTGCCGCCGCCGCTTTCAACACGGCCTCCTGGGTTCCCTTATCCAGAGCCCGGAAAGCCTTCTGCGAGACGAGGACCAGATTTTTCGGTAACCAAGCATCGACCATGTAATAGTATTTGACCTGTTCCCACACCTTGCTGTCGTAACCGGTCGCCCCGGAGGTCATGAATGCCGTAACCGCGCCGGTCGCCAGGGCTTGGGACAATTCAGCCGCCTGGATGGTTACCGGCTGTGCGCCAACCAATTGGGCGATCCGGCTGGTGTTCGGGTTGTAAGCCCGCCATTTCACCCCTTTGAGATCCGCTGCCGACTGGATGGGCTTGGCGCTGAAGATCCCTTGCGGCGGCCACGGCACGGCATACAGCACCTTGAGACCTTGCTTGGCAAGCCGCGCCTCGGTCGCCGCCTTGGAGACCGTCCACAGTTTCTGCGCTTCCGTATATCCCGTCGCCAGGAAGGGAATCGAATCGATGGCGTACATCGGATCCTCATTCGAGTATCCGGAAATGATGATCTCGCCAATATCTGCCTGCCCACCCTGGACAGCGCGTTTAATCTCGTTGGCCTTGAACAGCGAGCCGCTGTCATGGACCGTGATTTTGAGCTTGCCGCCGGTCGCTTTCTCGATATCGCTGGCAAACTGCCGGATATTCTCGGTGTGGAAATTATTACCCGGATAGCCGGTCGGCATATCCCATTTCGTCTGTGCCTGCGCACTGAGCGACATCATCATGATGGCCGTGGTAGCGCCCGCGGCAACGAGTTTTCTAAGCATAGTGTTCTCCATGGATCGATTCGGATCAGAAAACCGGCCGGGATGACCCCGACTGGGGACAAGACACAACACCTGCGACACCGGGAAAGGCGCCCAAGACCACAGCACACGCTCACAAAGCTAATAATTCGTCAATATAATGTCAATGATAAATTCGCATATTATCTTGACCACAGCGCACCAACTTGGGCACAGGAAAAACCCCTTTCCGAGACACCGCAAGGCTTTGCCGCCAAACGAGCATGCACCAAATCAAAGCACGGACCTGAGAAACACATCGGAAAACTGCCCAAACCCCAATCACCTGCTGGCATTCGCCAATGCACCATTCTGGAATCGACCGCATCATGAAAACACGTGCCAAAACGCAACAAACAAGCGCCTTGCCAAAGCGTCGGATCGTTTCGTCATCGCACCTCGTTTCAGAGAAGTCGCCCGAACTCTCGGAACTTGAATTCGGATTGATCATCGCCTCGCACGCCTTCAACCGCTGGCTGGTGCGCTGTGTCAGCGCAGCCGGCATAAAGGACATGACCCCGGTTGATGTCCTGGTACTGCATCACATCAACCACCGGAACTCGGAAAAGCGCCTGGCCGACATCTGTTTTGTACTCAACATCGAGGACACGCACGTCGTCTCGTATTCGATCAAAAAACTGCTCGGGATGGGCTTGCTCACCAATACCAAGCGAGGCAAGGAGGTGTTCTACGCCACCTCCGCAGCAGGCATCGCGCTGTGCGAACGCTATCGGCAGGTCCGGGAGGAATGCCTGCTGCCAGTATTCCTCGGACAGGAAACCGAAAACCAGCAGCTCGGAGAAATCGCGCGCCTGTTGCGCACCCTGTCCGGCCGTTACGACCAGGCGGCGCGCGCCGCCACCTCTTTCTGAACAGATTGCCTAACTCTGCAACTGCCCAGATAGCCGCCGCTCATAACGCCCCAAGGTTTAGCACGACATCGGCTTGGGCACGAGGGTTTATCGCCGCCCAAGAAAAAACGCCCCGTCGCAAGCAACAGGGCGTAAACCGGAACCACAACTACCTTAAATCACTTCACTTCGTTTCCCGTGCCGCCACGGCCGTATCCGGGAAGTCGCTGAACAGGCCGTCGACGCCCAGTTCATAGAACACCTTGTACTCGGCCTTGGGATCGGCCTTGTAATCGGAGATCAGCAATTCCTTCTCGTTGCGGAAGGTGAAGGCATGCACGAACAGACCGGCCGCGTGGGCATTCTTGACTACGTCGGTGGGAGCCAGCAGCACGCGATCCGCATCGCTGATCTTGCCGTCGCCGTTAAGATCCTTCGGCTTGCCATCCGGCCCGATCACCTGCATGCCGCTGCGCAGATAGGGCTTCCACGGCCCGATACCGTCAGCATAGGTCTTGATTTCAGCGAGACCCTTCGGCGTCAGCATCTCCGGGAAGGTCCGCGGGTCTTTGCGCACGGCAAAATCGTAAGGCTTGTCGAAAGGTGCCTTCAGGGTCACGTTGCCCTTGGCATCCACATCATCGCCGTCGATCAGCTGCACCAGACGAACATTGGTCAGCTTGCGCAGATCCTTGAGGTTCTGGACCTCGAAGGACTGGATGACGACCGGCGAATCCTTCTTGGTATAGCCGTACTCAGCCAGGATCTTGAGCAGACGCGGCTCAATCGGCAGACCGGCATCGACGTGGTAGGTCGGGTGCTTGGTTTCCGGATACACCCCGATCGTGCGCCCGGTGCGTGCCGATTCGGCCTTGGCCAGCTCGATGATCTCGCGGAAGGTCGGGACCTGGAACTGCTTGTTGAACGATTGATCGCGCACCGGGTTGGCCTGCTTGGCATACAGGGTGCGCAGTTCCGCCAGGGTGAAATCGGTGACGAACCAGCCCGTTTCGGCCACGCCATCGACCATGCGCGTCGTCTTGCGGCTGGCGAACTCAGGACGCGTCGACACATCGGTGGTCGCGGTGATGTTCGGCTCGTGGCGGGCGACAAGTTCCCCGTCCTTGGTCACGACAAGATCCGGCTCGATGAAGTCGACCCCCATCTCAATCGCCTTCTTGTACGAAGCCAGGGTGTGCTCAGGCAGGTAACCGCTGGCGCCGCGGTGACCGATCACGATGGGCTTGGCTCCGTCGAGCGTAGGATAGCCGGAGAGTTGCGAACCGGTACTCGCACAGCCAGCGAGTAAGGCAACAGCAGCCAGAACCGCCGCAGCGGCACTGAGTTTGTGGTGCTTCATTTGCGCTCCTTCGTCAACAATTGAGGAAGATGCCTCCCAGGAAACCAGGACGCACCAAACGCACAACAGCTCGCGTCGTGCGACCATCATACGCACGCCGGTTTTTTTCGCACGTGAATTATTCGTTAAATATTCGTTTTGTAATAAAACTGTCTCATTTTGTTCGCATTCGAACATTTAAGTTTCTTTTTTGCAGTTCGATACCGCCTTCCCCGATCACCGCTTAACTCAAAATCTGCACCGTTCGTTGCTGCCACCTCTGCTTCGCACACCGCCGCCAGCACCTGCCCGCCCGCAGCCGAACACACACCACCGTTAGCGCGCCTCAGATCAGCGAAGGCAAGATCGAATGTTCGAACGCCATCACGTTTTTAACCTTGAGAATCACAACGCTCCCTCGATGCGGAGCCCCCCCGATTGAGGAAGGCAGGAGCGAGCAGGCCACAAGCAGACTGCCCTGCCGGAAAAAACAAGCGGCCGCCCACTGGTGGGCGGCCGCCGAGAGGTCAACAACAAAAAGACAGTTTAGCGGGCGCGATACAGAAGCGTTGGATGCACTTCGCTCAGCACTTTCTGCATCCCCTTGCGGTTCTTGAGATTCAGGATGACCGGCGAGCGTGCATTCGCGGCGATTTTTCCTTGTTGCGCCTCATCGCGATAGACGATCACCGCCACCGCCACATCGGCATCCCCTTCAACACCGAGCAGAGCGCAATCGGCGTCGGACAATTCGATCTCGTATTCGAGGTCCAGCGACTCTGGCAGAACGACCGGGAACATCACGTCGCTCTGATCAAGCGACTGCAGCCAGAACACGGTCGGCTTGCCTTCCTCATGGAACAGCTTGAAACGGGTGCACTGTTCAAACCCGGCAATCCCGGCCGGAAAAGTAAAAACACTCTCGGGATCAACGGTGACGTTTTTCAGACCAAGGCGCTCGATATCGATTTTCATGGTAACCCCTGATGGTTGGCGGTTCGAGAGAATGCAAGGCGATTAGAACCGATTCACCGCGCCATCGCAACTGATCGATCACCACGAACAGCCCCCTGGACAAGCGAGGCACCAACCCTGACTACGCTATTCCTGGCAGGACAACAAGTCTTGAGTTTTAGCTGGTGATTGCGCATAGTTCGCCCTTTTTTCGGGAAATACGCTCCGATGTCCATCGCTGTCGAACTCCGCATCGTCCAGAAAATCGCCGAGGAAATCGGTTGCCGCGCCCCGC
>CAZHFS010000156.1:0-6663 GCA_964531885.1 uncultured Propionivibrio sp. | reverse complement strand
TGGTGATGGCGACCATGTTGCCCTTGCTGTCCATGACCGAGAGGCTGGTCGTCGAACCGGACTCGAAGCGCGACGGATCGCCCGCGGCCACCGTCTCCATGGGTTTGGCCATGTCGATCTTCGAGGCGAGGCCAATGGCGTACGGCTTGCTGGTCAGCCCCGAGAGCGGGACTTTGACGAAGTCGGTGTCGGCCATGTACTTGGCACGGTCGGCAAACACCATTTTCATCGCTTCGCTCCACAGGTGCAGCGTGGCCGGCGTACCATCGCCGAGCTTGGCGACGTCGAAGGTCTCGAGGATGTTGAGCAGTTCGATGACGTGCGTGCCGCCCGAACTGGCCGGCGGCGTGGAGTAGATGGTGTAGCCGCGGTAGGAACCGGTTACCGGTTTACGCACCTTGGGCTCATAGTTGGCGAGGTCGGCTTCGGTCAGGATGCCGCCCGTATCCTTGACAGCAGAGACGATTTTCTTGGCCAGATCACCCTTGTAGAAACCGTCCTTGCCCTTCTTGGCGATGAGTTCGAGCGTCGCGGCCAGATCAGGATTCTTGATCGTGTCGCCCAGCTCGTAGGGCAGACCACCCTGGGTGTAGATCGCGGCGGCGGCAGGGAACTTGTTGATCTTGGTCAGTTCGTCGGTGATGATCTTGGCGAGGTTAACCGTCACCGGGATCCCCTTCTTCGCCCAGTCGATCGACGGCTGGATGATCTGGGCGCGGGAGAGCTTCTTCGAGCCGTACTTGTCGAGGCCATAAAGCAGGCCGGCCACTTCACCGGGCACGCCGGAGGCGAGGCCACCGACCACGTTGGCAGCATTGAGCGCCTTGCCATCCGCACCCAGCGGGTACATGTCGGCACGCGCGCCAGCCGGGGCGCTCTCGCGGAAGTCGATCACAACGGCATCCTTCATGTCGGCCATCTTGACGATCATGAAACCGCCACCGCCGAGACCCGAAGCATTGGGTTCCAGCACGCCAAGCGCAAAGGCTGCGGCCACGGCGGCATCGACCGCATTGCCACCCTTCTTCAGGATATCGACGCCGACCTGCGAGGCTTCGGGCTTGGCTGCTGCCACGGCACCATGCGTGCCCTGGGCGCTACGCCCGTACAGGTTGACCGGCGTCTGGGCCAGGACAGTGCCGCAGACAGCGGACACACAAAAGGACAGCGTGAGCATTTTCCAGCGCATGAGTGTTCCCTTCGAGTTATTTTTTCGGAAAGACGACTCTATCACTTCCATACATGCACGTGTGACGACATAATGCACCCCGTTTGTATCCTTTGATTCTACAATCCATGAGTCTCTACGACCATTTTTCGGGGATCGCGGTATTCGTCCGGGTCGTCGAAACCGGCAGCTTTGCCGCCGCGGCCAGCCGCCTCAATCTCTCGCGCTCAGCCGTCGGCAAGACGGTATCCCGTCTGGAAGAAAAACTGGGCGTCAAGCTGATCCACCGCACGACCCGCTCGCAAAGCCTGACCGAGGATGGCCAGTTGTTCTACGAGCGCTGCCTGCGGGCGGTCAACGAAATCCGCGAAGGAGCCGCGATGCTCGACTCCGGCCGTCAACTGGTACAGGGCAAACTGCGTGTGTCCGTGCCGGTACTGTTCGGTAGCCGCTGCGTAGCACCCATCCTGGTCGGCATCGCGCACAATAATCCGGGGCTTGAACTGGAAATGGACTTCGATGACCGCCGGGTCGATGTCGTCAAGGAAGGCTTCGACTTCGTGGTGCGCGCCGCACCGCTGCTCTCGGAGGCCGAGCGCAATCTGGTGGCCCGGCGCATGGCCGAACAGCGCATGGCTGTCTGCGCCTCGCCCGCCTACCTCCAAGCGCACGGGACGCCCCGCGAACTGGACGACCTGGCTGCGCACCAATGCATCGTGTATTACCGTTCGGGACAGCACTGGGAGTGGCGCTTTGCCGGTCGTCACGGCACGCCGGTCACCCTGCAGCCCCCCTCGCGCCTGCTGCTCGACAACTACGAGGCCATCGCCGATGCGGCGGTCGCCGGCTTCGGCCTCGCCTGGCTGCCCTACTGGCTGGTGCGCGACCGCGTCAAGGCCGGCGCCCTGGTGCAGGTTCTCGCCGACCAGTCGAGCCAGGCCGTCGAGTACTACGCCCTGTGGCCGAAAGCCAAGCATCTGCCCCTGCGCACGCGCACGGCCCTTGACGAACTGGCGCGGCAACTGCCGCACATGATGTAGGTACTCCGCGCGGCACTACCGTCCTGACCGCCGCCGATCCGGAGACAGCGGCGGCGTCGGGCGATCAGAGCACCGTGTCTTCGAAACGGCGCACGTGCGCGTCGAAATCGGGCAAGGCCCGCTGATACGCCGAAGCCATCAGCGGCGAAGAAATCATGAAGTCGGCCGAGGCTCGGTTGCAGGCCACCGGCACATTCCATACCACGGCGATGCGCAGCAGCGCCTTGACATCGGGATCATGCGGCTGGGGCTCGAGGGGATCCCAGAAAAACAGGATGAAATCGACCTCACCTTCGGCAATCCGCGCACCGATCTGCTGGTCGCCGCCGAGCGGACCGCTGCGCAGTTTCTCAACCGGAACACCCAGCACCTTTTCGAGCAGGGCCCCGGTGGTGCCTGTGGCGCACAGGGTGTGCTGGGTCAGTGTGCCACGGTTGAAACGCGCCCACTCCATGAGGTCTTTTTTCTTGTTGTCGTGCGCCACCAGGGCAATACGCTTGCGCGGCGCGACGGGCTTGGCGGGTACGCCGGGGGATCCGCCGGTCACCGGTGCCACCGGTTTGTTTGAATCGTTTGCTTGCGCAGTCATGCTGTTCTCCTGAAGTCTGCCTTGGTGTTATGACGCGAGTGTACTTCACCTGTGTGACAGGATTGCGTCCACCGTGTTCCACGCGGCATCACGTCAGAAGCGCGCGACTGCCCTCAGGCGACTGGCTGTCCAGCCAGACCGACGCCCTTCTTGCCACGGCGCTTGACCGCATACATCGCGGCATCCGCCTGCTGGCGCAAGGTTTCGAGATCGTTCCCATGTTCGGGGAAGAGCGCCACCCCAATGCTTGCACCCACCTGCAAGATCTGCCCCTGATATTCGATTGGCTCGGCAATTCGCTGGACGAGCTTCTCGCCAACCTTGTACGCCGCCTCCGGCGCCTCGATGCCGGAGAGGATAACCATGAACTCATCGCACCCCACCCGCGCCGCCGTATCGGATTCGCGCAACGCCTCGACCAGGCGCAGGGCAACCTCTTTGAGCACGACATCCCCGGCAGCATGCCCCAGGCTGTCGTTGATGGCCTTGAACGCATCCAGATCGATGAACAGGAGCGCCACGCACTTCTTGGTGCGCACGGCATGTGACGCAGCCATCTGGAAACGATCGGTGGCAAGCCGCTTCAAGGGTAAGCCGGTCAATTGGTCGTGTGTGGCCAGGATTTCCAATTGATCCCTTTGCCGCTCCACCTCGTCGATGGCTCGCGCCGCAGCTTCCAGCAGGGCGTTGGTGCTTTGCGTCAGGCGACCGAATTCATCGTTCGCATGGGCGCGCTCAAGCGGCAGACGCTGGGGGCTTCCCGGGCGGATCGTTGCCAATGCCTCGGCCAGACGAATCACGGGCTGGGTAACCAGGCTGCGCGCCACCGAAAAAACCATGAATGCCGCGAACGCCAGCTGCAAGAACATGATGAAAGCATGATTCATGGCACGCCGCCTGGCTTCCGCTTCGACCTGCGCATCGTTCTGGAGAACGTCGAGCGTACCCACCACTTCGACCCGATCGACCGGCGAATAAAGCGTGAAACTCCGTACCACCCCCGCCCCCGCGTTGGCATGGAATCCGTCTTCAACCACCATGCCCGCCCCGCCCCGAAGGCGGACACCTTTCACCACGGAAGAAGCCATCAATCCTTCGACGACGCCGGTGGCGATTTCTTCGTTGACAGCGAACGCGGCCACTTCCGCCTGGGTTTGCACAGTGCGCACCAGTTGTTGCTGCAACTCCCCGGCCAACTCGATCTGCTCTGCAAACGCCGAGGCATAGGTGATGAACCCCGCTGCCAGCGAAAAAAACAAGAGTCCCGCGCTCACCGCCGCGGCCAGGCGCATCTCGATGCGGGCAATGAGCCGGATCATTCCTTGACCACCAGCACCACCCGCACGGAGCCATCAAGAACCGTGTGGTCGACATAACCGATCGCGTTCCGGTCACGGCGCACACGGCCAAGCACGGCCCGGCTGTCCGGCAAACTCTCGGGCGGCAGCACTTCGCCGCTGAACCGCAAACGAGCCCAGTAGGCGTTGAGCTGGCGGATGGTCATGCCGTTGAGGCCACGGAAGAAGCGTTCGCGAAGTGTACTGTCGGCGGGGTGCTCCAGGATCCGCGGATTTTCAAGCGCCCCCAGGCTGCGCAGGCGTCCAAGGTAGAGATCGGAGGCTTCTTTGGCACTCACCGCGCGCAAGGGACTGTCCGGATGTACGATCAGCGCCACTTGCGCAGCCGCCAGACCGGCCAGGCCAAGCCAGAGCACGCCGACACAGCAGGCAAAAGCGCGGGGAGATAATCGGAAGCGCATGATCAGAACATGAAGTCGAGCGACAGCGCGAACATGTCGACCCGGCTGTTGCCTTGATCCAGGCGCGCATCGCGCCACCACAGAGCGTAACCGTAAGGCTTCACCCGGGTCGAACTCCACTGCATCTTGAGCGCCGCCTGGGCATGGAAGTCCCAGCGTGCGCCCAGCGCCAAGGTCTGTTGCTCCATGCGCGTCGCATTAATGGCGCCAATCGCCTGGTTCTGTAACGACTGCTGGCCGATCAAGGCCCAGTTACTGACGGCTTCGCTCCTCTCGTTGCGCGGACGGATGGCGCTGAGCATGACGTAGGGTGACCAATCCCCAAATCGCCGGCCAAAGCCGAGGTAAGCCATCTGCGACTCGCCCCCGATCTTGGCACTTGAGGAACTGCGCCCCCATTCTGCCTGCCCGAACCAAAGCCCGTCATCGTAGGCCGCCCCCAAAGACGCATAGCCGATGTGCGCCCCCTTGAACTGAGTTCCCTTGGCAAGGGCCGTTGCTTCACGACTGATCTCCGGAAAGGCCAGGCGCGTTGCCTGAGCTAGCTGGGTCAGGCCGCCTTGCAGTGGCTGCAGGGAATCGAGTCCACTGGCCATGGACAGTCCGGCGGCAGCGGCCTTGAATCGCCAGGCGCCTTGCTCACCGGTCAAGGACAAGGACCACAGGTCGTGCGTCTCGAAATCATAGGTCTCGCTCGAGACCGGGATACTGACGTGGCTCCGCCCGGCTTGCGCCTTGAGCCGCCAGCGCGAGTCGCCCATTTTGAAGCGATAGGCCGCATCGGCACCGTCAACCGAAAAGATCGGGATCCACCCATAGAATTCAACCGGCGGTCGTATCCATGGATAGGCGTATCCGACATTACGGTGGTCGGACATCAGGAAGGCATCAAAACCGACGCGCCCCAAGCGGATATCCCACTGCGCAGTGGGCTTGAGGCCAAGATAGGCGAGTTCCAGCGAGCTATCGAACGTCAAACGCTCCTGGTCACGAACGACCGACTGGACAACCACATCGGCCATTTCGTTGAACCGGTACTCGAGCTGCACGCCAAGGCGCGTATCCATTTTCCAGCTCGGCCCGGTGCGATACCCCTTATCCGGGCGCTGGCTCACTTCGCGCGAAGGGGCCATGTCGCCACGGTTGTCCCAGACATACCCGAGCGTGCCGAAACCACTCACGCGCAAACCTTCCGCTTCGCTTGAAAAAGCAGAGGCGGAAGAGAACAGACACGCCATGCAGCACAACAAACGCTTCCAGGCGGCAGATTTGACTCTTCTTGACTTGGCTTGGCTCATTGGCTTGGGTTGGATGCGGCGATTCATCCGGCCGAACCGGACGGACACATTGGAATGACCAGAGAGGAGAAACAGTTGGTATTGCGCAGGCAAACACGAAAACAACAGGCGCGAGGATTATATGAACCCTGCGGCCAAACACAAGGGAATAAGTCACACAATGCTCGGATAAACCGCTCCGAGCGCCCCTGAGGAAGCACCCCACTCACTTCCCGTAGCCCAAGCGCAGTCCTGGCTGGCCGGCTCCACGGCCATAGGCACAGGCCAGCTCGCCTGCCATGGTATAGTTGCGTCTGCGCGCCGCACGGCCGACGGTCGCTTGCCGACCCTCGCCCTGCGGCCTTTTCCTTGCCGCAGAAAGCCCATGATGAGTTCCACCGCAAGCACCGCTTCTTCCCCGTTTCCGCCCGACATTTTGCGCGATGTGCAGAAACGCCGCACCTTTGCCATCATCTCGCACCCCGACGCCGGGAAAACAACCCTGACCGAAAAACTGCTCCTGTTCGGCGGGGCGATCCAGCTTGCCGGCACGGTCAAGAGCCGCAAGAGCGCGCGCCACGCGACATCCGACTGGATGGAGGTGGAAAAGCAGCGCGGCATTTCGGTCACGAGTTCGGTGATGCAGTTCGAGTACCAGGGGCACACCGTCAACCTGCTCGACACCCCGGGGCACGAGGATTTCTCGGAAGACACCTACCGCGTGCTGACCGCCGTCGATGCGGCGGTGATGGTGATCGACGCGGCCAAGGGCGTGGAAGCGCAGACGATCAAGCTGCTCGACGTCTGCCGCATGCGCAACACGCCGATCA
>CAZHFS010000155.1:0-6664 GCA_964531885.1 uncultured Propionivibrio sp. | reverse complement strand
GCCCTGCCTTTTCGCGCCCATGCTCACGCAAAGCATGGGCGATCTCGTGCCCCATAATTGCCGCCAGCTCGGCATCTGTCAGCTGCAGGCGCTCGACAATCCCGGTATAGACTGCAATTTTACCTCCGGGCATACACCAGGCATTGAGATCATTCGAGGTGATCACGTTAACCTCCCAGCGCCAGCCAGGTGCATCCGGCCGAAACACACCCGTTGTCGCAATCAGACGCGTGGCGATACCCCGCACTCGCTGCACCAGGGCAGGATCGCGATTGAGCCGATTGGCCTGCTGAGCCTGCTGCATCGTCTTGCGATAGGCCGAGTCGGCAGAGCGATTCACTTCTGCCGAAGACACCAGCATTGTCTGTTCACGTTCCACGCCAACCGCCCCGCTTGACGTTGTCTGCGTCTGCAGACAACCAGCGCTCAGCAAGGCAAGCCCCGCCAGACAGACGACGATGGATAGACGCTTCATTCTTTTTCCCACAACGTTAAAAAACCATCAAACGCGCGACCCCGCAATTTCGCCGACATCGGCGGCACGAATCCAGCGCGCAACAACCAGCAGACCCGCTAAGGCAAACAAAGAGCTAATGGCAAAGGTCACTTCGCCACCAACCCGATCCCATAGCCAGCCACTCAACAGACCACCAACCAGACCTCCGGCCCCAAACGCCACACTGGAATACAGAGCCTGCCCCCGCCCCCGGGTCGCCCCGACAAACCAGCGATTGATCGCGGCAATTGCCGCGGCATGACACGCCCCGAAGGTCAGCCCATGCAGCAACTGGGCCAGCACCAGCATTGCCATCGACCCGACACCAAAGCCTATCATCAGGAAACGTAGTACGGCGGCTACCAGACTGACGAGCAATATCCGGCGCAAGTCAAATCGGCGCATCGCTTTGGCCATCACCAGAAAAACCGCAATTTCAGCAAGCACTCCGAGCGTCCACAGGATACCGGTCATGGTCTTGCTGACTCCGTGCGCATCCAGATAAAGGGTATAAAAAATATTGAGGGCACCATGCGCGGCGGTCATCGCAAAACAGCTCACGAACAAGGCCCGCACATGCGGCAGCGCCAGGATCTCGGCAACCGGCGGACTTTCTTTTGCCTGATGATGAGACGACACCTCCGGAACGTAAAATGAGCACCCGAGAATTGCCAGCAAGGTCACCAGACACATCCATGGCAGACTTGCCGGAGGTAGGAGGTCGAGCAAGGCACCGACGATCAGGACTGCCACGATGAACCCGACCGACCCCCAAAGTCGAATCCAGCTGTAGCGCGCCGCATGCTCGCGCAGATGATCAAACGTTAGCGATTCGACGAGCGGCAGCGAAGCGGACCAGAAAAAGGCAAAGACTGCCATTACCGTAAGCAGGAACCAGAGCTTTCCGGTCAGGAAGAAGGCAAAGAAGAAGAGCATTGCAATGCCTGCCGTCCAACGCACAATCGCCAGACGCTGCCCTTGCCGGTCAGCCAGCCAGCCCCAGAAATAAGGACCGAACAGACGCATCAACTGCATCTGCGACATCAGGAGACCAATATCCCAGGCAGAAAAATCGAGGGTGCGCAGATAAAGGACGAAATACGGCGAAAAAACGCCGAGAAAGGCATAGTACGCGAAGTAATAGGCGGAAAGCCGCCAATATGGGACTGGATGCATCCGGTCATCTTACCGGATGCATCGCCAGACCCCAAAGGGGTAGCAGAGGAGGTGTCAGGTCAGTTCGGGTTTTCTTGTCGATGCGCAACAAGCATCTTGTACATCTTGTCCTTGAGCATGACGCGCTGCTTCTTCATGGTCTCAAAGGTGAAATCGTCGACTGGAATGTCGTCTTCTTCGAGACGCTCAACCTTAGAGGTCAGTATGTGGTACTGATCGTACATCTGGCAGAAAAAACTGTCGGAAGTCCGGAGCGTCTGGATCGTGTCGACGAAATCCGGGAACTCCCTGTGAAGCTCGTGATGCTCGACCTGCATGATCATGCCCTCCCTCGGCGCATGGACGACCCTAGCCGAGCCGTCCAGTTCGATTGATAAAACGACCTAGAACAGCAAACCTGCACGGCTAATCTACCACTTCCGAGAGAAAGTGTTGACCCCCTTTGAACAGTTTTTTAAGCCCCGGCCTGCCCAGGGATTTGAGGGGTAGAACAGACAACGTCGCCACACTGGGCCCGGTGGCGCAGCGCATGGTCGATAAGTACCAGAGCCAGCATCGCTTCGGCGATCGGCGTCGCCCGGATTCCTACGCAGGGATCGTGCCGACCGTGTGTTTCGACGAGAGCGGATTGCCCGGCCCGGTCAATCGTGCGGCGCGGCAAACGAATGCTTGATGTCGGTTTGATTGCCATACTGACTTCGATGTGCTGCCCGGTCGATATTCCGCCGAGCACTCCACCAGCCTGGTTGGACAGAAAACCATCCGGCGTCATTTCATCGCCGTGCTCGCTGCCTTTCTGGGTCACGCATGCAAAACCGGCCCCGACCTCAACCCCTTTCACCGCATTGATACCCATCATCGCGTAGGCAATTTCCGCATCAAGTCGGTCAAACACGGGTTCACCCCAGCCTGGCGGCACGCCACGCGCCACAACATTGATCCGAGCACCAATCGAATCTCCGGATTTGCGCAAAGAATCCATGAATTGCTCAAGCTCGGGCACCACCCTGGCAGAAGGCGCAAAGAAGGGATTGCGATCGATTTCCTGCTCGTCCTCAAAAGGGATCACGAGCGGACCGAGCTGACTCATCCAGCCTCGGATCTCGATACCAAAACGTACCCGTAACCACTTTCGGGCGATCGCACCAGCGGCGACACGCACAGCAGTTTCACGCGCAGACGAGCGACCGCCGCCGCGATAATCACGAAAACCGTATTTCTGGGTATAGGTATAGTCGGCGTGTCCGGGCCGGAAAGTCTCGGCGATATTGCCGTAGTCCTTGCTGCGCTGATCTTCGTTCCGGATCAACAAGGCGATCGGGGTGCCTGTCGTCCTCCCTTCGAACACACCCGACAGTATTTCCACGCTGTCGGGTTCACGACGCTGCGTCACATGGCGCGAAGTACCTGGCTTGCGGCGATCCAACTCGGCCTGAATTTCCTCGGCAGTGATTTCCAAGCCGGGAGGGCAGCCATCGACAACGCAACCGATGGCCGGGCCATGCGATTCGCCAAAGGAGGTAACGGTAAACAAGGTGCCGAATGTATTGCCAGACATGCCAGATCCACAGCGATAAAATGGTGTCAGAGTCTATCACAGCGCCAGAAGCCACCACTGCCCCCCCATGCAATGAGCAAACCTCACAAACCACCTCGCACCGAAGGGCGACAAGCACCGACGCCAGCCAGAACGGCACAGGTCAGCGGTCGCATCCCTGCGCAAGCCGACCTGCGCTGGCAGCGCAGCGTACGATTCTCCTGGGACAACGGCGGACGTAAGGGTGGCGGGCACGGGGGCCGGCGCTAACCCCCTGCCGCCCCCCGTATCGTTGCCTTGACTCAGACCGGGCCGCCCGCAGCAACCCTTACTCTGACAGACCTTAGCGGAAAAATTCCTCGAGCCGCTCGAACACGGCGTGCTCCGTACCATGCCGACGAACCGCCAGTACATCCTCCAGCTTTTCCATTTGCCGCACCATCTGATCGAGTCGCAGATCCTCGTTAACCGATAGCCAGATCCGGCTTGTACTTCCGTCGCCAACCGGCATGCACAGTATGCCTTCGACGTTAAAGGCACGACGTGAAAATAGTCCTACGACGTGCGACATCACACCAGCGTGGTTATTCACATCCACTTCCAGGATGGTCCGCGCCAGTGCGCGATTTTCATTGCGAGCAATCGAATTCATTCTTTCAGCCTCCGATCATTTCGAGATTGGCAGCTCCCGGAGCCACCATGGGCAGAACCTGTTCGCGGACATCGATGCTGGCATGGATGAACACCGGCCCCTGATAGGCAAACGCCTCGCGTAAGGCTGTTCGCGCATCCGGCGCCGCATCAAGGTCAAGGGTACGCCAGCCAAAACCGGCTGCCACCGCGAGAAAGTCAGGAATCCCTTTGTATTTCGAGGCAAAGATGCGCTGCCCGTAAAACAGTGTCTGTTGCTGGAAAACCAGACCAAGAGAAGCATTGTTCATCAGCACGACCTTGACATTGGCATTTTCCTCGGCCGCCGTGGCAAGCTCCTGCACATTCATCAGGATACTGCCATCGCCCGAGAAGCAGACCACGGTTCGCTCCGGCTCGGCGAGCGCTGCCCCGATCGCGGCCGGCATGCCGAACCCCATCGTACCGAGCCCCCCGGAGGTCAACCACTGACGCGGCCGACGCAGCGGATATGCTTGCGCCACCCACATTTGGTGCTGCCCCACATCCGTGGCAATGGTCGCTCCGTCATCAAGACAATCCGCGACGGCACGAATGAGCCCGTATGGCGTGCGCGGATCGTCGATACCCGGCATGCGCAGCGGATGAGCCGCTTTGAGCTCGTCGACCCGCTGACGCCACTGCGGGCGCTTCCGGGCGACCAATAAAGCGCGCAAACGTTCAAGCACCGCTTTCACGTCACCCCGCAGCCCGACATGGGCCGTCTTGATCTTGTCGATCTCCGATCGGTCAATATCGATATGGATAATGCGTGCCTGCGGACAAAACGCAGCCACTTTCCCCGTCGCACGATCGTCAAAACGCGCACCGACCGCGATAAGCAGATCACACTCATCGAGCGCGTAGTTGGTGCAACGCGCACCGTGCATGCCGAGCATGCCAAGTGACAGAGAATGATCCACGGGCATGGCGCCCAAGGCCATGAGCGTCATCACCGTCGGCAGGTCGCAGCGCTCGGCCAATTGCACCGCTTCCTCCGCTGCTCCTGAATGCACGACACCACCGCCCAGATAGAGGATGGGACGTTCTGCCGACTCGATCATCGCCGCCGCACGCTCAATCAACTTGGTCTCAGGCAGCGGTGCCACATCGGCACGCCCGGGTTCCGGCCAGTGAGTCACTTCAATCACCTGATTCTGGACGTCCTTGGGAATATCGACAAGCACCGGGCCGGGACGCCCGGAGGCTGCCAGACGAAAGGCCCGCGGAATAACATCGAGCAATTCGTACGCCGAACCCACGAGAAAATTGTGCTTGGTAATCGGAATCGACATCCCGTAGATGTCGACCTCCTGAAAAGCATCGGTACCGATCATCGCCTGCGGAACCTGGCCGGTGATCGCCACCATCGGGATCGAATCGAGCTTGGCGTCAGCAATTGCCGTCACCAGATTGGTCGCCCCCGGCCCTGATGAGGCCACACAGACGGCCACTTCGCCGGTGGCCCGTGCCATCCCCTGAGCCATGAAGCCGGCGCCCTGCTCATGCCTGGCCAGGACGTGTTCTATCAACTGGGACTGCGACAAGGCATCGTAAAACGGCAAAATTGCCCCACCCGGAATCCCGGCCAGACGGCGCACGCCCTGTCGTTCGAGCAGGCGCACAACGATCTGCGCCCCGCTGAGTCGTTCGGTTTGTATCGTGGACATCGACTTCTCCTTAAAAAACTGCATTACCGGGTTTCCGAAGCAAGGACAAAAAACAAAACCCCCGCTCGGTTTGCACCGGCGGGGGTTTTAAAAAACTTTAGTCTGGTTCGGACTTTTCTGCTATCCCCTTGCCGGTTCGGTAGTTACGCGTACTACTACGTCAAGCACGCGTACGACACGTACTACCAGAGCCAGCAAAGATACGGACGCTACAACGCCACAGGCCGGATAAGCCTGGTCGTTGAGGTACATCGTATTCATTGCGGGCATCGGAAGTTTCCGTCATGTTTTCGGGGATACGTTACCGATTAGAAACGAGTCGAATCGAAAAATCAACCCTTTTCGAAGAGAGGTTTCTGACAAGAGCAGTTACGCGGAGGATACGTCTTGCGACACGGCAGCAGGTTTGCCATGATGCGACCTCCATCGACAACACCGGATACGGGCCCCACATGCTTTACCGTGAATCCCGCCGCCTTGGGCACACCACCAGCTACGGCTTCCTGGCCTTGGCTCTGATCATCCTCGCCCAGATGGCCTTCAGCGGCTGGACCCTGCAACGCATGTATCGCGAAATGAGCTCGACGCTGATCAGTCTCTCCGATATTCAGATCGAATCGCTCGAACTCAAATCCTTGCTTGGCGATGTGCGCCGCTTTGAAAAAGACATCCTGCTGGCCAGCACAGGCGATCGCAATGATATTGACCTAGCCGAGGCCCGCTGGGCGGACTCACTGCGCAAGGCCCAGGAGCAACTCCAGAAAATCCGCAAGGAAGTCGATGAGCACCGCGGCCAAGTAACGATCGACACAACGGCAATCGACCAGGCCATCGGATACTATGTGCGCGGGGTGCGCGAGTTTCTGCCAAAACTCAAGGAAAAGCATTCTCTCTCCCAGCAAGAAGCCAACGCGCACCTTTCCGACGCCAAAGGCAATATCTACAAGCTTGCCGAAGTCATCGACCGCATCGTCGAGGACGCAGAGGAACACGAAAATCAGGCGGTTAAACGTCTCGCCGAGCAGCGCACGCAGTTCTTCACGGCAATGGTTGCGATTGGCGCTTTTAGCCTGGTACTTAGCATCGCCCTCTCCATTTCGATTACGCGGACCTGCC
>CAZHFS010000154.1:0-6668 GCA_964531885.1 uncultured Propionivibrio sp. | reverse complement strand
AGATCCTGCAGAACATGACCAAGGTTGCGGTCAAGAACCCGCTCTTCCTGCTCGATGAAGTCGACAAGATGGGGCAGGACTTCCGCGGCGATCCGAGTTCGGCGCTGCTCGAAGTGCTCGACCCCGAGCAGAACTCGACCTTCGTCGACCACTACGTCGAGGTCGAATACGACCTCTCGGAAGTGATGTTCGTTGCCACCGCCAATACCCTCAACATCCCGGCACCGTTGCTCGACCGCATGGAAGTCATCCGCCTCTCGGGCTACACCGAGGACGAGAAGATCAACATCGCCCAGCGCTACCTGCTGCCCAAGCAGATGAAGGCCAACGGCCTGAAGAAGAGCGAGCTGACGGTCGCCGAGAGCGCGCTGCGCGACATCGTCCGCTACTACACCCGCGAGGCGGGGGTGCGGGCGCTCGAACGCGACATCTCGAAGATCTGCCGCAAAGTCGTCAAAACGTTGTTGCTCAAGAAGAGCCAGGCCAAGATGGCGGTCACTGCGCGCAACCTCGACAAGTTCCTCGGCGTGCGCCGTTACACCTTCGGCGTTGCCGAGCGTGAGAACCAGGTTGGTCAGGTGACCGGCCTGGCGTGGACCGAGGTCGGCGGTGAGCTGCTGACCATCGAATCGGTCGCCTTGCCGGGTAAGGGTAAAACCATCACTACCGGCTCGCTCGGCGACGTGATGAAGGAATCGGTCGAGGCCGCGCGCTCGGTCGTGCGCGCCCGCGCGCAACGCCTGGGGATTGTCGACGATGCTTTCGAGAAAAAGGACATCCACATCCACGTGCCGGAAGGCGCGACGCCAAAGGACGGGCCATCGGCAGGCATCGCGATGACCACCGCGCTGGTTTCCTCGATGACCGGCATTCCGGTGCGTTGCGATGTGGCGATGACCGGCGAGATCACGCTGCGCGGCGAAGTGCTGCCGATCGGCGGACTCAAGGAGAAGCTACTCGCCGCGGTGCGCGGCGGTCTGGCCAAGGTCTTGATCCCAGAAGAGAACGTGCGCGATCTGGCGGAGATTCCCGACAACATCAAGAACAAGCTTGAGATCGTGCCGGTGAAGTGGATCGACCAGGTGCTCGAACTGGCGCTCGAGCGCGTGCCGCAAGCGCTGCCCGAGGATGCTGCTGCAACGGCGCAGGCCAACGAGAAAAGCGAGAATCCGCCTGCACAATCGGTCGTTACTCATTGATTCGAAACAGCCCCTTCCGAATGAATTTTCGGAAGGGGCGCAAGCCTTGCGGCTTATGGATTTGCCGCCTGTTTTCCGGGCTTGACATGCGGATTTTGGCCTTGCTATAAACGCCGGGCAGGGGTTCCTGCACCACTACTCTTTTCTGGAGGGCGTTTCGTGAACAAATCCGAGTTGATCGACCAGATCGCACAGTCCGCGGATCTGTCGAAAGCGGCCGCAGGCCGTGCGCTTGATGCAACCATTGCCGCCGTAAAAGTGGCACTCAAGAAAGGTGGGATGGTCTCGCTGGTGGGTTTTGGCACCTTTTATGTGGGTGAGCGTGCTGCGCGTAGCGGGCGGAATCCGCGAACCGGCGCCGCGCTCAAGATCAAGGCGGCTAAAGTTCCTAAGTTTAGGGCTGGCAAAGGACTCAAGGATGCTGTAAACTAGCGCGCTTTCTGTCCCACAGAAACGCGGGTGCTTAGCTCAGTTGGTAGAGCGCTAGCCTTACAAGCTGGATGTCGGCGGTTCGAGCCCGTCAGCACCCACCAAGCCTTTTCGGCAGAGTGCCTCAGGGATAGCAAACGAATTTGGAGTGGTAGTTCAGTTGGTTAGAATACCGGCCTGTCACGCCGGGGGTCGCGGGTTCGAGCCCCGTCCACTCCGCCAATAAAGCAAAATGGCCTGTTCGCAGGCCATTTTCTTTTTCAGCCTCTCATCCGGTAAACCTCAGATCAGCCATCCGGCTTCTCATCGAGGAAAATGGCGTATGGAGCTGTGGTGTCCACTCCTGTCCAGCGCCGTCTCTGCCACCGCATCTGAGGCGTTTGCTAACTCACCGATTCAAGTCGGATCGGTCTGCAAGTCCTGGTTATGCCGACGTCAGCACCTCGTCGGCTTCGATCGCCCGAAGTGGGACTCACCGAATCGCTGCGCAGCAGGTTCTTGGCCGACGCTTGTTCGGGCCCTCGGGGATGTCGGGCTGTCCGGTGACGATTTCCGCAGCTCGGAAGTATCAAGCTGTTTGGGCGATTATCGAGTTGTTCCAGGGCAGATGTCGGTAAGTGTGCTGGTTGCCTGCGCAGTTTGACTCGGTCTGGCTCTGCATTAAGATGATTGAATACAGGCGCCGGCTTCGCCAAGCTAGCAGGAGGGAGGAGAACTTGTGCTGCACCGTTCGGTGTTCGGCTTGAGATTAATGCCAGGTTATGGTGCGCCACGATTTTGTTGGTTTCATGAACTCTTCTCGGTAACGGCGGTATAAGCAGTGTGCCAAGCGATGGCTGCCGACTCAATCTGGGCGGCTCACTAGGCGATCAAGGGGAAGGACAATAATGCAACTGCAGCAGAGCGTGCCGGTAGACGATGACATCGTTTTTCTCGAGGACGGTGAAACGAGCACAGTTTCAAGCACTGAGCCGCCGTGGGTGGTGCTGGTGGTTGATGACGATCCTGAGGTGCATGAAGTGACCCGCTTGGGCTTGACCGGATTTGAATTCGAATCGCGCCCCTTGCTCTTCCTGCACGCATACTCGGCGACGGAGGCTGAGCGTATTCTCGAGGAGCGATCAGATATTGCTGTCATTCTTCTTGATGTCGTCATGGAGACGGAAACGGCAGGCCTTGACCTCGCTGCAAGGATCAGAGAACGCCTCAGCAACCATCGCACGCGTATCGTCATCCGCACCGGGCAGGCCTCCACCTTGACGGAGGTCGAGGTGTTGCGCCTGTACGATGTCAATGATTACCGGGTGAAAAATGATCTGACGTTGCACAAGCTCGTCAGTGCGCTTCTCATCGCCTTGCGGGGTTACCGGGATATTCTTAATTATTCGGGATAAGCGCGGGCCAGGGGTGGTCTCTCGGAGGCGTGGCATCGACTGGAGGGGGTTATGGAGCATAAAGCCAGCAAGTCCCATCTGTTCAGCGAGGGTGATGCCAAGTCGCTGGCAGAGGCTGCCTTGCGTTCAATCACTTTGTCGACCTCCCGCTTTGCCGGCGAGCAGTTTTTCAATCAGCTGGTCAAGGAGCTGGCGATTGCGCTTGATGTTTATTACGTGATCGCGGGCGAGGGGATAATCGAAGATGGAGTTGAGAAGATCCGCACGCTGGCGGTCTGGGCCGGGGATGGTTTTTTGCCCAATATGACTTACTCTCTGGCCGACACGCCGTGCCGCAATGTGGCTGACCAATCGATGTGTTTTCATCCATGCAATATCCAGCAGGAGTATCCGGACGATCTGTTGCTGGCGGAAATGAAGGCCGAGAGTTACATCGGCATGCCGATGGTGGGGACGGATGGTAAAACGCTAGGAACCTTGGTCGCGCTCGACGTGCGGGCGATGGACGAAGACAAGCGTTTGCTGGCTTTGTCGCTGCTGTCGATTTTTTCGGCGCGTTGTGCTGCGGAACTTGAGCATCAGCGCCGCGAGGCTGAGTTGGAGTCTTTGGTACGGCAAAGGACCCAGGCGCTGGAAGAGGCGCGCGATCGTTTGATCGAAAGCGAAAAACTCGCCGCACTCGGTGGGTTGGTGGCCGGCATTGCACACGAGATCAATACTCCGGTCGGTATCGCTGTGACGGCTTCGTCAAGCATTGGGGATTTTGTTCGCTCCTTGGAAAGTGCGGTTGAGCAGGGCAAGATTTCGCGGTCTTCACTGCATGAGGTGTTGGCAAATATTCGCCAGGGGGCGGAGCTTGTGCAGCGCAATCTTGAGCGTGCCTCGGCCCTGATTTCAAATTTCAAGCAACTGGCGGCGGATCAGACGCATGCCGAGGTCAGTGTCTTTCCGCTGCTTGAATACCTGAATATGCTGGCCAATGCGCACCTGCCTGAGCTGCGTAAGGCGCATGTCGAGGTGCATTGTCTGGTCGATGAAGGGCTGCGCGTCAGGCTGTCGGCTGGCATGTTGGCGCAGATTGTCTCTAACCTGCTAATGAATGCGCTGGTCCATGCTTTTCCTGGCCGGCCGAATGGCGTGGTGACGATAAGCGCGGTGGCGCAAGGGCAGGATCTTGTCTTGCAAGTGGCGGATAACGGGGTTGGTGTGCCACCCGAAGTCAGGGCACGGATGCTGGAGCCGTTTTTTACGACACGGCGGGGGCAAGGCGGTACCGGGCTTGGCCTGCATATCGTGTATACGATGGTGCGTCGCCAAGGCGGGGCGCTGAGCCTCGCAAGCGAACCTGGCCAGGGCCTGACCGTCACGATCAGATTGCCGGGTTGTGTCGTCGGCGCCTGAGAAGGGGGGCAAACCCGCTGGGGCGGGCCATCCCGCTTAGGTGTGGTAAAGGTGTCGGCGTGCCAGCCGTACTCCGGCCCAGACACTGATGGCGGCAATTGGAATGGCCCAGCCGGTGACGATTTCAGGCTCCAGGTGCCAGCCTGCCGCTTTGAGCGCCTTGGCGGCGTAAGCGACGAGACCGACCGCATAGTAGGTCAGCACTCCAACCGAGAGCCCTTCCACCGTTAGTTGCAGGCGGAGTTGCAGCGCGGCGCGGGTGTCCATGCTGGCGAGCAGGGCGCGGTTCTGTTCCTCGTGTTGGACCTCGACGCGGGTTCTGAGCAGGGTGCTGGTGCGCTGGATGCGCGCGGCGATCCGGTCTTGACGGGCGACAACCGTGTCGCAAGTCTCCATCGCCGGGGCCAGCCGGTGTTCCATGAATTCCTGGAACGGCTGCAGGCCGGGGAAGCGTTGTTCACGCAGTTCGGCGATCCGGCGCTCCACCAGGTTGTAGTAGGCGCTTGAGGCCGAGAGCCGGTACTGGCTTTGCGCCACCAGATTTTCCAGGGCGCTAGCCTGTGCTGCCAGCTCGTGCAGCAGTTCGCTGGCGTCGTGCTCGGGCTGGTCCATCCTTGCCGTGATGCTGCGCAGCGCATTGCTCAAGGCGTCGAGTCGTGGCATTTGTTGCTTCGCTTCGGGAAGCGAGAGCAAGGCAAGCATCCGGTAGGTCTCGATTTCGAACATGCGTTGCAGCATCCGCCCCGTTTGCAGTGGCTCCATGCCGCGATCAATCAGAACGAAGCGCGAGAACCCGCTGCTGGCCCGGGGGTCAGGGTGCAGGCGCAAGTCGGTGAAGGCGCAGCCGAGTCCGCCGGCAATCTCTCCACCGATCAATTCGTTGCCAGCGAACAGGCGTGCCGAAATGCTGGGGGCGGAGTTGTCGGCCTGCGCCTCGCGCAGCAGTACGGCGTGTAGAGCAACCAGAAGTTGCCCGGGAACGCTTTGCAGCCAGTCCAGGGGGATGCGATCGAGCGCCGTGCGCGTGAAATCGGGTTCGTCCTCTGCCGGCTCGATGAAGGTGTAGCGCACGAACTCGGTGTGCAGCGACCAGCGGATCATGAGCTTGTCGATGATCCCTGTGTAGTACGCACGCCGGGTGTCAGGCTCCGGGGCCCCCATTTGCCGGGCAAGCCGGATGATGGCTTCCAGCTGGCCGCTGTTGTTGCGATCGAAAAACAGGGTCAGCGAGCTTAGCCGTGCCGGTGCCTGAATGGGTGCTGGGGGCCGGGCGTGCACTTCGTCATTGAGCTCGTCGCGTCGGGGGTGGGGCGTCAGCAACTCTGTCATGAGGTCACTCAGCCTTTAGTCGCGTTGCAGGGGCAGAAGTGCGCAGTGAAGGTGCTGGAGCACTGAACACTGGGTCGAGGGGTGAGTATTCTCATCCCGTTTGCCTCTCGTCAACCTGTAATTTCCGCTGAAATCAGCCACTTCGTTGCCGACGAGATGCGATTCACGCGTGTTCAGACCGCCGGCGAGGTAGGCGGCGATGTGGCGGCCGGGTCTGTTGTAGGGGGCAGGGTTACATCACGGTGTGCGGTTGCTCAACGATCCTGTGGTAGATCATGCTCTGCAGCACCAGCGTGTCATTTGGCTGGAGATCAACGAATTCAAGCCCGTGGTGGTAAAGCTTCCGACCGTTTGGCGCAGACCCGTCTTCGTCGGAGAACTGGCTGCGTACCACCGCACTGACCTGGAGCAACGTGTCGATGGCGTGCAGGTTGATGCGGAAAGAAAGGTGGATCGTCTCGCCTTTGGCGGCAATAGGCTGGGTGCTATCAAGCAGTGCGCCGCTGCAACTCAGGTTAGTGATGATGCCTGAGCTTTTCTGGTCATGGGCCTGTTGCGTGGCGACGGAGCAGATGATCTTGGTTCGGACGCGCGGGGCTTTGCGAATGACCATGCCCTTCACTTCTTTGGGGAAAGAAAGGTGAACGTACTCGAACGGGACGTTGATGATCTTGCTGACCGAGGTCTGGAACCCGAAAGCATTTTGACTGGTGAACACGCGGATCACGACCGGGTCGTTTTCAAGCAGTTTGATGCGCAGTCCGTTCGCTTCGCGCGGTGGGGTGACCAGCAGGCTCAGCTGGTTGACGTAGCCGATCAGCTTGACGATCACCCGTTCGCTGGAGAGTAGTTCAGGAAGCTGCATCTGGAGGCGATCGCCAACTTTCAGCTTCATGGCTTCGAAGGGATAAACGGT
>CAZHFS010000153.1:0-6729 GCA_964531885.1 uncultured Propionivibrio sp. | reverse complement strand
ATTGATCTTCATCGTGCCCCACCCACATATCGCCGTCGGTGACGACGACGGGGCGCTTGATCACACTGGGTTTGCTGATCATCAGCTCAATTGCTGTTTCCGGTGAATCGGCCAGCGCTTTTTCAGAGTCACTTAAACCGCGCCAAGTCGTGCCTTTTTTATTGATCAACACATCCAAAGGTATGGTTTTGAGCCAGCTTTGTATCGTCGCTGCATCAACCCCCAACTTTTTAAAATCGTGAAATTGATAGTCAATGTTATGCGTCTCTAACCACGCGCGTGTTTTTTTAACGGAGTTACAATTGGGGATACCATAAATGATCATAATATTTTCGTTCATTAAAACATTTATTGCGTTAAAGGAACATTCTCAATGCGATAGCAATCTGCATAAGTGGGGACTTTTGCATCGTCATGATAGCGCCATTGTTGCTTAGTCAGTTCATCGATGTGAGTAATGCGTGAAATACCTTCTGCAAGTTCTTTTTTGGCTAATTTATCCAAAAAGGGAAAGTAATCATTGTAGATAAATTGTCCCATTTTATTATCATCAACATTGATCCAGCGCGCATCATCTAAGCGAGTCAATCGAGATTGATAGGATTCATTGGTTATATGATCAATATGTTCTTGACCTCTTTCTACAACAATTGCTCTCCCGATAAAATGTTTTTTACCTTGCTTTGATGTAACGGTAATATAGTCATTGCTTTGCGAAAAAATTTGATTACCTTGAATGAGGTTATATTCAACCATACTCACTTCAGAAAACAAACCATTACCTAAAGAGCCTTTAAATGTCTTTTTACACAGCCATTGACCTTGTAACAACTCAAGAACATCGGCTTCATAATTAGCCGATGACACAATAAAGTCTTTGGTTTTCCCATGTACTACATGTAATGGAATAAGCCCTATAAGTAACACAGTCACAATGTTAGATCGTAAGTTCAGCATTATGAGTAGCCGCCTTTTCAAGCAAAGATCAATTACTCACCACGCAATAATTCATTAATACTGGTTTTACTGCGCGTTTGCGCATCCACTTTTTTCACAATCACGGCGCAATATAAACTGTATTTTCCGTCGGCACTTGGTAGAGAGCCTGAGACAACTACGGAGCCTGCGGGAATACGGCCATAAGTGACTTCACCGGTTGCGCGGTCATAGATTTTTGTTGATTGCCCAATATACACGCCCATTGAAATAACGCAGTTGTCTTCGACGATCACGCCTTCAACGACTTCGGAGCGCGCACCAATAAAGCAGTTGTCGCCGATGATGGTTGGATTGGCTTGCATGGGTTCGAGTACGCCGCCAATGCCGACGCCGCCGGATTCATGGTCGTTTTTACCAATTTGCGCGCACGAGCCCACAGTGGCCCAGGTGTCCACCATCGTGCCTTCATCGACGTAGGCTCCGATATTGACGTACGATGGCATGAGTACCACATTGCGCCCGATGAAGGAGCCCCGGCGAGCGGTGGCGGGCGGGACAACGCGGAAACCACCACGTGCAAAATCATCACGCGTGTAATTGGCAAATTTGGTGGGCACTTTGTCGAAGAAGCGCATTGGGCCACCATCGAGCACGGCATTGTCTTCAAGGCGGAACGAGAGAAGAACGGCTTTCTTGATCCACTGGTGAGTTACCCATTCGCCGGCAATTTTTTCCGCCACGCGGAGGCGACCGGAGTCCAGTTCAGCGAGCACGGCGGTTACGGCTTCGACAACTTGGGATGGCGCCGAGCCGGGCTGCAAGCTGGTACGGTTTTCCCATGCCTCTTCGATGATGGACTGATATTGCTGCATGTTGATTTCCTAGAGTGTTGATACAAATTGTTGGATGCGCCCAGTGGCCTCAAGGCACTCGGCAAGTGGCGCGACCAGGGCAATGCGAACGCATCCCGCTCCTGGGTTTACGCCTTGGCTAGAGCGCGCAATGAAACTGCCGGGAAGGACGACGACATTATAGTCGGCGTAGAGGGTGCGAGCGAAGTCGGTGTCGGCAATCGGGGTTTGAACCCAAAGGTAGAAACTTGCATCCGGCATGCGCGCTCCGAGCGGCCCGGCAAGCAGCGGGGTTACAGCCTCGAATTTCTCAGTATAGAGGCGTCGATTGTCAATCACGTGATCTTCATCGTTCCACGCCGCGACACTCGCCATTTGTACTGCCGGGCTCATCGCTCCGCCGTGGTAGGTCCGATAGAGCAGGAAATCCTTGAGTATCGAGGCGTCACCGGCAACAAAGCCCGAACGCATGCCAGGGACATTCGAGCGCTTTGAAAGGCTCGAGAACATGACCAACCGCTCATGGCTGCGACCGAGGAGGCGTGCCGCCTGCAGGCCACCTAGCGGTGGGTTGGCTTCGTCGAAGAAGATTTCCGAATAGCACTCATCAGAGGCAATCACAAACCCATATTTATCGGATAAAGCGAACAACTGCTTCCAGTCATCGAGCGTGAGCACCTTGCCAGTCGGATTGCCCGGCGAGCAAACGAACATCAGCTGAACGCGCTGCCATTCCGCTTCGCTAAGGCTTTCATAATCGAAGGCAAAATCGTTACCGTGCAAGGTGTTCAGGAAACGCAGGTCGGCGCCAGCCAGATACGCCGCTCCTTCGTAGATCTGGTAAAAAGGGTTAGGGCTGACGACGATGGGCTGCGTGCCGTTCAATGCCTTGGCTGTCGGGTCAATCAGTGCCTGGGTGAAGGCAAAGAGGGCCTCACGGGATCCGTTAACCGGAATGATTTCACGCTCGGGATCGATTGCTTCGATTCCGTACCTGCGTTTGATCCAGTTTGCGATGGATTGTCGCAAGGCAGGTAGACCAAGGGTGGTCGGGTAGTTGGCGAGACCATCGAGACCACCCGTCAATGCCTCTTTGATGAACACAGGAGTGGCATGTTGAGGTTCACCGATCGACAGGCGAATTTCTCGGTAGTCCGGATTCGGGCTGACACCGGCAAAAAGTTGGCGGAGTTTTTCGAACGGGTAGGGTTGCAGTTTGCTGAGATAAGGGTTCACGGTGTCGTCACAATGCGCGTTCAAAAGGCCACTTAAGGCCAGTCTGGGGATAAGCGAACGATTATACGAGTCATTGGCCATTCGCGGAAAGGCTCGCTTTTGATGGTCTTTATATGCCAAGCATTAGTCGGCTGTACTTGGGAATGGCAACGCCCCTTCGTTTTGATCGCACGGTTGCATCAAAGGGGTAACGTTGCATCGAGAATGAAGCCTGTTGTGGTTAAGAGCTTATCTTGGGGGCGCGGTGCACACTAACGACTACGCTCGGCTATGATCACCCTTTGTGGTCAAATCGTGGTGCTTCGATGCAAACCGGGAAGATCAATATAACGACCATCGGCGGCGGTACTGGCACCTTTAACGTGCTTTCAGGTCTCTCTGGCAATCAAAGTCTCAATCTCGCGGCGATTGTGACCGCTGCCGATTCGGGCGGTTCAACCGGCGAGTTGCGCGACGAATTCGGTATTTTGCCACCCGGGGATGTGCGCCGGGCAATCGTTGCTCTCGCAGAAGACAGCGAGATTGTGCGCCGACTCTTTGAATACCGTTTCAAGGAAGGGAATCGCATCGCCGGGCATACCGTCGGAAACCTGTTGCTGACAGCTTTGTCGGACATCATGGGTGATTTCGAGCGAGGCATCGAGGAGTTGTGCACCATGTTCGACGTGCGCGGCAAGGTCATTCCGGTCACTCTTGATAACGTGCATCTGGGCGTCACGCTGGAAAACGGTGAACGCATTGTCGGTGAAAGTGAAATTGATGTCCCCAAACACGATGCCTGGATACCGATTCGTGATGCCTTCCTGATCGGGGGAGGGGCTCTCAATCCACGGGCCAGAGAAGCGATTCTCAACTCGGATTTCGTGATTATCGGGCCCGGGGATTTGTATACCAGTATCATTCCGAACCTGCTTTGCACAGGTATGCGGGATGCCTTGAAAGAAACTCAGGCACGCATCATCTATGTGTGCAGCATCATGACCAAGCACGGAGAAACCAACGGATTTTGCGTCGAAGACTTTGTGCGCGTGCTTGAGCAGTATGTCGGGCCGGATTGCCTGGATTATGTTCTGGTGAACAGTGGCGAACTCCGCCCTGATCTATTGCAGAAGTATGTACTCGAAGGCAAGGCGCCGGTTCGCCTGAAGCGTCGGGAAGGCTTGCTTGGGATGGGGCTCAAGATTGTTGAGCGGGATTTTACGAGTGAGACGGACTATATCCGCCACGATCCCCGCAAACTCGCTAAAGCGGTCGAGGATTTTGCCAGCGGTTGGATCCGTTAGTGATGGCTGAAGAAGCCGACAAAAGGGATGCGGCGCAAGTTGCCCGGTGCGCAGCGACCAAAGCATAGCGGTTTGGGAACGAAGGCCTGACAACGCAGCGATTCTCTCGCTTTGCTTTTTTCAAGCGCTTTCTTAGCGGTTCAATGCCTGTTTTTATGGCGGCTGAGCAGATAGGACGCGCCGCTTGCCGCGATGGCTCCCAATGAGGCCAGTGCGTAGGTGATGCCAATGCCTAAGTCGGGTAGCGCCAGACCGACGATCGTAAAGAAACAGGTGTAGGCGCTTGATCCGAGCACAATGCCGCGCAGCACGTTGGTGCTCGAAGCACCTCCTTGTTGAATCTGGCTAAAAACCGCAAAGACCAGGCCGAAAACCGGGAAGGGCGCGACGAGGCCGCTCAGTTGGGGTCCAAGGAGTTCTGCCACGCCCGTAACCAGCAAGACAAAACAGGTCGCGACACACATGCGCGCGGGAAGGTCCCAGCGTGGCGGGGCGAATGTTGCAATGCTGGGTACTGCCTTTGGCAGAAGACGGAGGATGATGGCTATGGCGAGTAGCAAGACGGCCAAGGCTGAAGGTAAAGTCCAGGCGATCAGGTTAAACAGGGTAGTGGCCGTGATAAATGCACCGCTGGCACACAGAGCGCTGGCCATCCAGTTGAGCCGTCTGGCGGCATGTGCGTAAGCCAGGCAAAAGAGGCAGATCGAGGCTTGGCCAACCAAGCCGCCGATTGCGGCTTTTGTCGCAAAACCGATACCTTGCTCAAGGGCGAGAAACAAGGAAATTGGTCCGGTTGTCAGGGGTAGGCCAATCAGCAGTCCGCTGACCAGTGGCCCCCAGCGTCGACCCGCCAGGGTGACGCCGCTGATCAGGAGCGGTGTCAGGCTCAGTTTCACCACGAGGAGCATGGCTGCTTAGCGCCTCAGTTTTTTTTATTGACCATGATTTCCAGAATCTGGCGGTCGGTTTCCTGCATGCTCTTGGAGGCAAGGGCGCACAAATTGGCGATCGAAGCATCGACACTGTCTTCGACGATTCCTTCCTGTCCACTGACCCGAGAATTGTCGAGCGCCATGAGCACGGCTTTGTAAGCGGAGCAGGCTGAGGTCGAGACTTTCATCGCGCAACTGTTCGATGCGCCATCGCAGATCATTCCGGCGACGTCGCCAATCATGCTGCAAATCGCCATGCTGACGGCTCCATAACCCCCTCGCAACAGCCAGGCCATGCCGGATGCGGCGCCCATGGCCGCGGTGGTAACCGCACACAGTGCCGAGAGTTTGGGGAGTTTGCTATGGATGTAGATGGCCATCAGGTGAGAGAGCAGCAGGGCACGAGCCAGCGTTTCTTCGTCGGCATTCACGTGTTCGGCCACGACGACAACGGGCATCGTGGCCATGATGCCCTGGTTGCCTGATCCGGAGTTGCTCATTGCCGGCAGGGTGGCTCCGCCCATGCGCGCGTCGGAGGCCGCAGAGGTACGAACGATGATTCGTGTCTGCAGATCGTCTGACAGGAACCCGCGTTCGACTTGTCGATTCAGCGTGGCGCCGATGTGCAGCCCGTAATCACCGGTCAGTCCCTCCTTGGAGAGTTGGGAATTGAGCCTCGCGGCTTCGAGGATGAAGGCAATATCGGCAAAAGGGGCCGTGGTTGCAAAATCATAGACACCATGTGCGGTTGCTTCGCTGAGCGAGTAGCTTTGCCCGCGTTCTCCGTAGCAGGGATCTGCTTTAAACAGTATCTCCCCGTTTTTTTCAATCAGGATGACGTTTGTGTGCGCATCGGCGATACACACGCGAACCCAGTCCGACCCATGCACAAGGCGAGCCTCGGAGTAGAGGATATGAGGTACATCGGCGACCCCGACCATGACACGCTGTTCGGCGAGCATGGCTTTCCCCGCAGTGATGGTTTTTTCGCTCAGGCCCTTGAGTACTTCGAGTCCGCCATCGGGATCACCACCCAGTGCGCCGACGGCCGCTGCGATCGGCAGGCCGACCATGCCCGTTCCCGGTACATTGACGCCCATCCCGTTCTTCATCAGGTTGGCAGAAACCTTGGCGTCAATACGATCGGGGGCTGAGCCCAGGTGACGGGCAGCGATGGCAGAGGCCAGGGCCAGCGAGATGGGTTCCGTGCACCCCAGGGCGGGGGCGATTTCGTGTTTGATGGCCAGGAGAAAATCAGGCCAGAGCTTGCGTTGGGGTGACATGGCGAGTTGATTTGTGTGTCAGAGAAAGTACGGGCGCCCAGGGCGCCCGTCAATGAATCACGCAGCAGTTTTCAGGTGGTGCCGCAACACTGTTTGAATTTTTTACCGCTGCCGCAAGGACATGGATCGTTGCGACCAACCTTAGGGCTATCGCGCCGTTGCGTTCCCGTGCCGCGCTTGGCGAGCCAGAATCGGTAAATATCGG
>CAZHFS010000152.1:0-6770 GCA_964531885.1 uncultured Propionivibrio sp. | reverse complement strand
ACCTTGGCCATTTCGGTGCGCGTCCAGTCGAAGACCGGCATGAAGTTGTAGCAGATGACCTTGACGCCGACCGCCGCGCAGTTGCGGATGTTCTGCTGGAAGTTGGCGATCAGGCGGTCGCGGGTCGGCTTGCCGAGCTTGATGTCTTCATGCACCGGCACGCTCTCGACGACCTCGAAGGCCATGCCGGCACCGTTGATGCGGTCACGCAGGGCCTGCAATTTCTCAACCGGCCACACCTCGCCAACCGGCACGTCGTAGATCGCCGAGACGATGCCGTACATGCCTGGAATCTGGCGGATGTATTCAAGCTTGACCGGGTCGCTCTCGCCGTACCAGCGGAATGTCATTTTCATGGTCGTTTCCTTTCGGTTGTTGCGTTCGGAGCCTGTAATCAGGCCGCCGGGCGGATGGCGCAGGCCAGGTCGGCACGCCGTCCAAGTTCGATGAATTTTTCCTCAAGCTGCCGGCGGAAGCCGACATCCGCCACGAGATCCTGGCCGAACACGGCCTCGCAGGTCAGCAGATGCGCCACCACCTCGGCCGGGTGCTTGCTGCGCTGGGCGCGCTCGAGCAGCTCGATGGCCAGCGGATCGTTGAGCATGCCGCCCGGGGTATGCGCATTCTTGGCCACGAAATGCATCCAACCGGCGACAGCGGTCGCCAGGGCGGGCACCGGCAGGCCGCGCGCCAGACGGGCGCGCAGCGGCGCCAGGAGGCGCTGCGGCAGTTTCTGCGAGCCATCCATGGCGATCTGCAGGGTACGGTGCTTGAGCGATGGATTGCAGAAGCGGCGGCGCAGGCTCGCGACATAATCGGCGGGATCGACACCGCTCGGGGCCTCCAGCACCTCGCAGACTTCCTGCCACAAGGCGTCGAGCACACCGACGATGAATTCCGACTGCATGGCGTCGGCCACCGTCTCGCGCCCCGAGAGCTGGCCGAGATAGGCCAGCGTCGAGTGCGAGCCGTTCAGGCAACGCAGCTTCATGTCTTCCCAGCGCGCAATCTCGTTCGAGAACACCGCACCGCCGACTGTCCAGTCCGGCCGCCCGAGGGTGAAGTTGTCCTCGATCACCCACTGGGTAAACTCTTCGGCAACGACGGGACCGGCATCCTCCATCCCCAGTTCGGCGGCCACATGCGCCAGATCTTCGTCGGTCGTGGCCGGCGTGATGCGGTCGACCATCGAGCAGGGGAAAGCCACTTCGTCCTCGATCCAGTCCGCGAATGCCGCATCGAGCTGGCGGGCGAAGGCAACGACGGCGGCCTTGGCGCGCCGCCCGTTATGCGGCAGGTTGTCGCAACTGAGTACGGTAAACGGGGCGATGCCGTTCGCGCGACGCAAGCGCAAGGCTTCGACGATCAGGCCGAGAATGGTCTTTGGCGCCTGCGGCGCCGCAAGGTCCGCAGCGATTGCCGGATTGGCCAGTTGCAACGCGCCGCTCGCCGGATCGATGTAGTAGCCCTTCTCGGTGACCGTCAGGCTGACGATGCGCGTGCTTGGCGCCGCCATGCGTTCAAGAACGATCGGCAAGTCCTCGGCACCGAGAACTTCGATCACCGAACCGATAATCTGCAGGCGCTCACCGTCGGCACTCATCTCGGCCAGGGTGTAGAGACCATCCTGCGGCGCAAGCGCAGCCTTCATCCGGCCGGAAACAAGCCCCGCACCGACGATGCCCCAGGCAAGATCACCGCTCGCCAGCACGGCATCGGTATACACCGCCTGATGCGCCCGGTGAAAGGCCCCAAGCCCCAGGTGAACGATCCCCGGCACAACGCGCGAACGGTCGTAGACGGGCCGAGTTATCGAGGCTGGCACTGACGCCAGGGTCAAGGCGGAGAGCTGCATGGAACACTACCTCTCAATGAATGAACAGAGATAGAATACATAAAAATGGAACAATATTCCAATTTTTAAATTTCCATATCAATGCAGAACATCTCGCAAAGGATGCGCGCGACCCCACGCGCTTGCGCTAGAATTAGCAAATGACCATCGACACGTTCGACAATCTGGAAACGACCCTCTTTCGCCCGAAAGAGTCGCTTTCAATGGGCGCGCAGCTGCACCGCATCCTGCGTAACGCGATCATTCACGGTGAGCTGGTTCCTGGCCAGGCGATTTCCGAAGTGGAAATGAGCAAGCGTTTCGCCATCAGTCGCCAGCCGGTACGCGAAGCCTTCATCAAACTCGCCGAAGAACGCCTGATCGAAGTCATCCCTCAGCGCGGCACCTACGTGCGCAAGATCTCGGTCAAGGAAATGCAGGGCGCGCGCCACGTGCGCGAAATCATCGAGGTTTCCATCGCCCGCGAAGTGGCGTTGAACCATGACGCGAGCCTGATCGCCCGCCTGCGGCAAAACATCGCCGCGCAGCGCGCCGTCGAACCCGGCGATCGCAAGAGCATCATGCTGATCGACGATGAACTCCACAAGACACTGGCTTTCTATGCGGGGCGTGAATACGCCTGGCGCGTGACGGAAAACATCAAGTCGCAAATCGACCGCGTGCGCTTCCTCACCTACGACATGGCCAAGCCGACCCAGCAGATCATCGTCGAGCACGAAGCCATCGTCGACGCCATCGAATCGGGCGACCCCGACAGCACCGCAGCACAGATGGAAAGTCACCTGCGTGAAATCCTGACCTCGCTCCCGGCCTTGGCCGAGCGCTATCCGGAACACTTCATCGACGACTGACCTCCGCTTACCGGAGCACGGACCACCATGGACAAAATCATCAACGTGGCCGTGCTCGGCTACGGCTTCGCAAGCAAGGTTTTTCACGCCCCACTGATCGCCGGCGTGCCTGGCCTGCGTCTGGCTGCCATCAGCAGCAGCGACGCGGCCAAGGTCGCCGCCGACTGGCCCGGGGTGCCGGTCGTGCCAAGCCCGGAAGCGGTGTTCGCCGATCCGCACATCGATCTCGTTGTCATCCCAACCCCCAACCCGACCCACGCGCCGCTGGCGCGCGCCGCCCTGGAAGCCGGCAAGCACGTGGTGGTCGACAAGCCGTTCACCATCCATCTCGCCGAGGCCCGCGCACTGCACGCCCTGGCCGAGCGCAGCGGGCGGGTGCTGTCGGTCTTCCAGAACCGGCGCTGGGACGCCGATTTCCTGACCCTGCGGCAAGTCATCGCACGCGGCGAACTCGGCCGCATCGTGCATTTCGAATCCCACTTCGACCGTTACCGCCCCTACCTGCGCAATGCCTGGCGCGAGACCAATGCCCCCGGCATCGGCCTGTGGTATGACCTTGGCGCACACCTCGCCGACCAGGCGCTGCAACTTTTCGGCACACCCGATTCGATTACCCTCGACATGGCTGCCCAGCGCGATGGCAGCGCCGTCTGCGACTGGTTTCACGCCATCCTGCGCTACGGCACCCTGCGTTGCGTGTTGCACGCCAGCACGATCACCGCCCAACCCGCGCCGCGTTTCATGGTGCATGGCACCCAAGGCAGCTTCGTCAAATGGGGACTCGATCCTCAGGAGGACGCGCTCAAGGCCGGGAGCCGCCCGCCGCTGGCCGACTGGGGCAACGATCCGCTCGCTGCACAACTCACCACCTGCCCGGACGGCACCCCGCAAATGCGCGAAATCGCCTGCCAGGCAGGCGACTACCCGGCCTATTACGACGCGGTGCGCGACGCCATCCTCGGTCGCGGCCCGAATCCGGTTGATGCGCGGCAAGGCGTCCGGGTCATGGGCCTGCTTGAACTCGGCGTGCGCAGCCACGCCGAAGGGCGCACCCTGGCGATCAACGAAGCCGACCTGGCCCCTTAGCACCGGCCGGGAAGGCGCATCCCCTCAGGCCCGCAGGGCGGCCAACGTGGCGCCTCGGCGCTCTCTTCAGCCTGCCAATTCGCGCACCATGTAATAGCTTGGACCGGCGTAGGTCGCCAATCGCTGGCGCTGCTCGACGCCCAGGTTGGCGATCACCTGATAGCCGCGTTTTTGCCAGAAGGCTCGCGAGTCCTGTACCGAAACCAGCGCTGAATACTTCAGCCCGGATCGCCGCCCCTGTGCCCAGGCATGTTCGATCAACGCCCGCCCGGCGCCACAACCGGCAGCCTCGGCGGACACCGCCAGATCGTGCAGGTAAAGGCTATCGCCGTCGGCAATCGGCTCGAAATCGCCACCGAGCGGCGTCAGCTTGCCAAATTGCGATCGGTAACCCACCAGATAGGCACACACCCCGTCTTCATTCTCGGCAATCCAGGCAGTATCGGGCGCGACAGCCAGACGCCGACGGATGACGGCTTCCGCTTCGACTGTCTCGGGCGCATAGCACGCTCGCTGGATGGTCAGCACGCGCGGCACATCGTCAACGTGCATGTGGCGCAAGGCCCGGACTGCGGAGGGAATGGAACGCAATGGGGAGGAAGCGGGAGACGACATGACAGGACAGCTGAAAACAAAGGCAATGGCGGTGGCAGGCCGCAGGGCGGCCACAAAACCGGGGATTATCGCCTGCCGCCAAAGAGGCGCCAAGCGCGAATGACGCCAGGCGGGAAAAGCCTCCCCCGCCCCGGCGTCACCACCGTCGGTCAAACTGCGGCCGGATCGTTGCGTGCCACCTGCCAGTAGTCGATGCAGGCACGTGCCAGGGCCCGGTTGGTATCGATGCTCACCGGCAGGTATCTGGACCGAATCCGCTCATAGGCCAGCGGCACCTCGGTACACCCGAGGATGAGGTGCGTTGCCCCCCGCTCGCACAGCGAGTCCCCGACGGCATCAAGCAATTTCCCCCCGGCCTCGACATCGCCCGCCTTGACGGCGTAGCACCCTGGCGTGAAGAAACGCTCAACATCCTCCTCGCTGGGTACGATGCAATCGATCCCAGCCTCGGCAAAGCGCCGCTGGTAGAGACCGCTCGCCAGCAGCCCGCGGGTCGCAATCAGCCCCAGCCGGACTGTCCCCTCAAAATGGGCAGTCGCTGCCCGGATGGCCGCCAGGGTCGCCTCGGCAATATGGATGAACGGCACCGGCGTGCTGGCGGCAAGATCGTCAAACCAGTGATGCGCGGTATTGCAGGGGATGACGAGGCGCGTCGCCCCCGCCGCCACCAAGCGCTCCACACCTTCGAGCATGGCCGGCAAGGGCGAGACCTTGCCGCCAGCAAGAAAATTCTGCCGATCAGGCACCTGCGGCACGTTCCAGACCACGACCGGAACATGCTCCTGGTCGCGGGCCGCCGGCATATCCTGAACCAGTTTGTGCATGAAATCGACCGTCGCCAGCGGCCCCATGCCGCCCAGCACGCCAATCAAGGGCTTCTTTTTCATGCCGATCCTTAGGGGTGAGGCAAAGGCTCTGCCATGCCAAAGGCATCGCGATACGCAAACAGGCCCACCGAACCCCCGGTGTGCACAAAGACAATGTTCTGCCCCTTGCGGAACACGCCCTTGCGGATCAGGTCGATCAGCCCGGCCATGCCTTTGCCCGAATACACGGGATCAAGCAGTATGCCTTCGTACTGGGCAAGCAGGGTCACCGCTTCAACCATGCCTGGCGTCGGGTGTCCGTAACCCGTACCGACGTAATCGCAGTTGGCCTGTACCGCCTCACGCCGCAGTTCGCCGCGTAGCCCGATTTTCTCCCAGGTCTGGCAGGCCAGTTTGTACACATTGGCCTCCTGCGCCTCACGCGCCGCACGCACCCCGATGCCGAGGACGGGAATCCCGCTGTTCATGCCTTCAAGGCCAACGACCAACCCGGCCTGCGTCCCGCAACTGCCGGTCGCATGCACCACGGCATCGATCGGCAAGCCGCGTTCATTGACCTGCTGCAATATCTCCTGCGCACACACCACGTAGCCCAGGGCACCGATGGGGTTCGAACCGCCCCCCGGAATCAGGTAGGGACGCTCACCCTGAGCCCGCAGCCGCTCACCGACCGGAATCATCTCGGCGTTCATGTCGAGCCCGGAGGGACGCAATTCAATCTGCGCCGCGAACAGGCGATCGAGCAGGACGTTCCCGCTCCCGTAGTAATCGGGCGACGCCCCGGCAACCCGCTCCTCGAGCAAGGCGGTCGCCCCCAAACCGAAGCGACACGCCGCCGCGACGGTCTGGCGCACATGGTTCGATTGCGTCGCTCCCTGGGTCACCACGTGGGTCGCCCCTTCGGCCAAGGCATCGCCAATCAGGAATTCAAGCTTGCGCGTCTTGTTGCCGCCACTCGCCAGGCCGGTACAGTCGTCCCGCTTGAGGTAAATCTCCGGCCCGCCGAGCAGCTTGCTCAGGCGAGGCAGGTGTTCCAAAGGTGTTGGCGCATGCGACAGGCGCACGCGAGCAAAGCGGGTCAGATCCATGATGTCTCCCTTTCTCCCTATTGAAAGCCAGAAGGCCACGCCGGCAAACCCCGCCGGCAAATGGTCTCGTTCCACAAGCAAACTTCAATCTTACCGTGCCCTCGCGCAGCGGAGTTAAGCACCGGTAAAAATTCCCCCTGACCTGGTTGCCAAGGACCGCCCTGCCGCACCACACACAAGACAATCCACGGCCCTTTTGCCGAGAGGGGAGCGCCCCGGGATTCACACCCGGTAACGGCCGACAACCTGCTGCATGTCCTGCGCCAACCCGGCCAACTCGCCAGCAGTATCGGCCGTCGACCGGGCCGCGGCATTGTTTTCCTCGGTCATTTGCGCAATCTTCTCAACCTGCTGGGCAATTGCATTGCTGGCAATACTCTGCTCGCGGATCGCATCGGCAATATCAGCCACCATTCCCCCGGAGTCCGAGGCACCGCGCTGGATCGCA
>CAZHFS010000151.1:0-6790 GCA_964531885.1 uncultured Propionivibrio sp. | reverse complement strand
TTTCATCGAGCAGCGTGCCGTTGGTCTGTACCCCGAAGGCGAAGTCGTCGCCAAAGGCATCGATCGCCGCGAACACCGCCGACTGGTTCATCAGCGGTTCGGCGCCGTGGAAGATGGCGCGCGGTTTGCGCCCCTCGGGCATCACCGAGCGGAAATAGGTTTTCAGCGTCTCGAGCGAAGCCAGCAATGCCTCGGTCGACATGTGCTGCCCCTCACTGCGCTGCTTGCCCGGCAGATAGCAGTAAGTACAGTTGAGATTGCAGCGCTCGGTCGGGTTGAGATAAACGCCAGACGGGGTGAGTTCGAAACGCAACGCGTGCAATTCGCGCGCGAATTCGTCGGCTTTGGCACGGTAACGATCAAGCAGTTCGCCGCCGGCAAGTTCCTCGGCAACGCGACTCTTGTCGACCAGCGCCCAGAAGGCGGTCTGCGGGTCGGTTACGGCGGTATAGGTGGCGTGGCCGATGTCCACGCAGGATAGGCCGCAAGCGGCCGGTTCGAGTACGGAGGTCGTCATGATGAGTCCTTGTTCCCGCCGATGGCAGTCACGGTTCGCGGACGCAGGCACGCGCCGGCACACCGGACGAAGCGGCAGGTAAATAAATCCTGGGAAGAAATGCCGCGGCGGAGTGCGCCGCGGACTCGCTCAAAGCCTGGTTGGGCTTATTTGGCGACCTTCTTGTCCATCAGCACATAATGCGACAGACCAATGCCATCGGGATTGCAGCTCTTGCGGCTGGCAATGGTCGGAGCAGGATTCTGGACGGGGGTTTGTGCGGTGACTACCGGTTGCTGGTTCTGCGACATCTTTCCACTCCTCGGGAAGAGAAAAAACAAAAGGGCTCCGGCTGAACGCACGCGCAGGCATGCGTTCAGCCGGAGCCCTTGCCAAAGCTCCGCTTTACCCCGACACGTCTTCTGGCTCCCGGATCGTCCGAAACGCAGCGCCTTCCCGGCGGGGTGGTCCCCGTCAGTGGCTGGCCTGGCGGCCAAGCTGGTTTCGTCCCCGGATACAGCGGCGGGCCCGCCACGGAATTACACCGTGTTCCGTTCCGTCGTGGTAAATGGAACCGACATTGTGACCGAGACCTGGCCAGACGGTCAAGCCGCAGCGGCCAGCATTGCTCTTCGCTGGCCCTAGGCGCCGCGCCGCGACCAGGCCAACAGATCGTCGACGAGCACGGCCAGCGCCTGCTGCTGCCTGGCTTCGCGCAGGGTTCCATCGTCAGAGAACGCGGCATCGGCACGCCCCAATGCCATCTGACCGGGCAACACGACGACACCCAGATTACTGAGCAGAACTCGCAGTGCGGGCAGGCCGCGCACCCCACCGAGCGCACCGGGCGATGCGGCCAGCAGCACGGCCAGCTTGCCGGCATAGGGCGACGCCTGGCCTGGCTCTGGGCGACTACCCCAGTCGAGTGCATTTTTCAGCAGCGGGGTAAAAAACCCGTTGTACTCGGGGGAGGCGATGAGCAAGGCATCGTGCTCGCGCAGCAGCGCCTTGAAGCGCAGTGCGCCTTCGGGCAAACCCTGCGCTGCCTCGAGGTCGGCGTCGTAAAGCGGCAGATCGAGCGAGCCAAGATCGACCCGCGTCACCTCGGCCCCCGCCACCCGCGCCAGGTCGATGGCGACGCTAAGCAAGCGGGCGTTGTGCGAGCCGTCGCGCCGACTGCCGGCAAACGCTAGGATGCGAACGCTCATGAAACTCTCCGGATCAATGCCGCCAAGCGCGCGTCACGATGTCGCGGATGACATGCAGGCGGCGGTGGAAGAAATGGTCAGCTCCGGGCACTACTACCACGGGCAAATCGAGCGGCTCAGCCCAGGCCAGCACATTGGCCAGCGGCACCGTGGTATCGGCCGCCCCGTGGATGACGACGGTATCCGCCGCCACGGCCTGTGCCGCATACTGGCGCGCTCCCTCGACAAAACCCGCGGCGGTGCCAACCAGAACCAGACGCTGTGCCGGGTGCCCGGCGGCTACGAGTGCCTGCGCCACATGCGTCTGCACGTAGGCACCAAACGAGAAACCGGCAAGTACCACGGGCAGATCACCGTAACGCTGCCGAGCGGCTTCCAGCACCGCCAGCATGTCCTCGGCTTCGCCGCGCCCGTCGGCATGCGTGCCGGCACTGCCACCGACTCCGCGAAAATTCGGACGCAAGGCAACGTAACCGAGCCGGGTGAACGTGCGCGCCAGGGTCTGCGTCACCTTGTTGGTGTTCGCACCACCGAACAGCGGATGCGGGTGGCAGATCAGGGCAATGCCGCGTGGCGTGCCGGGATTCTCGACGATGGTCTCGATGGCCCCGGCCGACCCGGCGAAGATGGCGTTTTCCTCTTCGATGCGCATGGCGTACTCAGATCTTCAGGCGCTCGACGACGCGCCCGTGGATCAGGTGTTCCTGGATGATTTCCTCGATGTCCTCGCTATCGACATAGGTGTACCAGGTCTCATCCGGATAGACGACCAGGACCGGACCGTCGTCGCAGCGATCAAGACAGCCGGCCTTGTTGATGCGGATATTGCCCTTGCCCTTCAGGCCAAGCTGCGCGATACGGTCCTTGGCGTAAGTCTGTGCTGCCGTCGCGCCCAGATTGTTGCAGCAACTCTCACCTTCGCCGCGCTGGTTGCAGCAGAAGAAAACGTGGTGCTTGAAATAACTCATGATGATCCTAGCTCAGTTTTGTGGAACGCCCTGCGACCGGAAAACAAGTCCCGCCGCCCGGTTCCGACCACCGGTGGCAACCGAAATTCCCTGCAGGCAGGATGATGCACCGAGATCGGTGCCGATAAAAGCTCCGCAACGCGAGCGCTGCACCGCAGGTACCCGCAATCGCTCTGCTGCCTAGCCAGCGCGGCCTCCAATTATCCCATCGGGAAAGCGCAGTATCATCCGTACTCGCCCCATTGCAGGGCCTCCGATCAATGACAATACCAGGGAATGACAATGACGCTGCAGAACACAAGGCCGATCAGGAAACACGCCACCAGGCCAGCCCAGGATCGGCCACATCCGCTACCCGGCAAACACGCACTCTTCCTCATCATGGCCGGACTGCTGGGCATGCCGGCCCATGCCCAGCAAAACTACGCCGAACCCGGCCAAATTGGCGATCCGGCGAGTTGGGAAACGGTTGAATACAAGAAGGACTGGGGACTCATCGCCATCAAAGCGTCCGGCGCGTATGCGCTTGGCTACAACGGCCATCACGCACGCGTCGGGGTCGTTGATTCCGGCGCCCTGCTCACCACCCACCCCGACCTCAATGGGCCGCGTTTCCATGCGCTCCGGACGACCGGAACCTATGAGTCAAGCGGCATCCGCTACCCGCAGGCTGATGCCAAACTCAACCTCGGCCAAGGCAACTACAGCGCTGGGCAGCCCTTCGACTTGAGCGGCCAGTGGACCAAGGACCTCAACGACGCGCACGGCACCCACGTCACCGGCACCGTCGGTGCCAACCGTGACGGCAACGAAATGCATGGGGTGGCCTGGGGCGCCGACGTTTTCATCGCCAATACCGGCGCCACCGACCATGCCAACTACGGCCCTTTCCAGGATTACGGCATCTTTCACGCCACCTGGAAAGCCCTCGTCGATACCGGCGTGCAAGCCATCAACAACAGCTGGGGAACCAACATCCGCATCGTCGCCAATGGCTCGAAAGGCGCCGACGGCGGCGACAATGCCATCCATCTGCCCCTCAACAGCACGGCCGAGACCGAATACGAGCATTTCTATTTCAAAAAGACCTACGGCACCCAGCCGTCGTTTGTCGACGCCGCCTTCGACGCGGTCAAAGGCACAGGGACGGTTCAGGTGTTCACCAACGGCAACCGGGACATGGCGCACCCTTACCACCGCGCCCTGTATCCGTACTTCCGCCCCGAAGCCGAAGCACACTGGATCGCCGTCGGCGCCCTGGAAGGCTCGGCCCCGGATGGCTCGGCGCAACTCGACGCCTCGGGAAAACTCAAGGTTGCCCTGTTCAAGACCTACAACGAAGCGGGTAATGCCAAATGGTGGGGCATCGCCGCGCCGGCAAGGTTTGTCTACTCAACGTTCGTCGACCTTGGCTCCGGCCAGCCGACCTACCGCATTTCCTCAGGCACCTCGATGGCCGCGCCGCACGTTACCGGATCGCTGGGCGTTCTGCTCTCGCGTTATCCGGACATGAACGGCACCCAAGCACGGGAAATCCTGTTCACTACGGCGACGAACAAGGCGCCCGACGGAGCCCCCTTGCCTGGCTGGCTCGCCGCCGACGGCACCCCGGATGTGCGCTATGGCTGGGGCATTCCCGACCTCACGGCAGGCATGTTCGGCCCGCGGCAGTTCCTCGGCCGCTTTACCTACAACATGGCAACCATGCCACTCGACGTATGGACCAACGCCATCGGTCAGCAGGGCCTCGAAGCGCGCAAGCGGGAAGATCTCGCCTGGCTGGGTGCCTACCAGACCGAGGGCATCACCGCGGGCGGCCCCTACACCCTGGGCAGCGAATTTGAAGTCGTCGACGGGAACAATGACAAGACCGACCACATCATCCCGCTGGCAGAGGCCGAAAAATGGCGTACGGCTTATTACGCACTGCGCGCAGAAGCCATCCGGAGCAAGCTCAGCCGGGGACTCTACGATGGTTCGCTGACCAAGCAAGGGGCTGGCACGCTCGTATTGACCGGCGACAACGCCTACCGGGGCGACACGACAGTCGAAGGAGGTACGTTGTACGGGTTCACCGAGTCTTTCGGCACGGGAACGGTGGTGGTCAAGGGAGGGCAGTTTGGCGTCCTGAGGCGTTATGAAGATGCGCTCACGAAAAAAGGGCAACTCGCTTCCCAGGAGACGCGCAAGGCCAACGTCGAGGTTCATGCTGGTGGCACATATGCGTTAATCGCCGGGCATGATGTAAACATCGGGGGGCTGCGCTTCCATGCAGGATCGAGGATCACCGTCAACCTTGATGAGCCAACGCTGCGCCGCATTCTGGACGACAACGCCAGCATCTCGGTCACACTCAGGGCCGATACGCTCGCGGGTGTCCGCCACGCCGTTCTGGCCCTGCAGGATGAAGCGCTCACGGCCAGCAGCAAGGTCGATGGCAAGCAGCTGACAGTCACTCTGCGCCGCAAAAACAGCAGCACCGCGGCTTCGCTTGCCACCCAACGCAAGTCCTGACCCCTGAACCCCTGCTCGCCGGGGGCTCAGATCAAGCACGATGACCTGGCGGCACCACCGTCAGGTCATTTTTATCGCGCTGCCCCTGCCCCCAGAGACAGCGGCTGGTGGCCTTTCCCGGGGAGTCGAGGCGCCAGCGCGCCGACTTCAGCTGCGTCGGCCGAGCAAGATCAGCGCAGGCAGGGCAAGAAACGGCCACAGGCTGGCCGTCAACCGGGTGAGCCCGTTGAAATTGAGGAAGTGGCCCTGTCGCCAGGCGGCCAAGGCGGCAACTGAATACGGGTTGGGCGGCGTCAGGTTGACGAGTACCGTCCCCGCCATCAGGGCCAGACCGGCCAGCGCAATCCGCCAGGGGCCGGGCAGCATCAAGGCCAGAACCAGGACTCCGGCTCCCGCCCCCAAGCCGAGCAAGGCGCCTGGCGTCAGCCAGGCCAGCGCGGCGCCCGGATTGACGAGCACGATGGCTGCCAGCATGCGGACACCCAGCGCCAGAAGGAAGAACAGGGGCAGGATGATGTAGGGCGACCGACGCCCACCGAGCAAGGCTCGCACGATCAGGCCGATGGCCACGGCATGGCAGGCGACGATCACCGCCTCCATGGCCACAAACGACGGCGCACGGTAGGCCAGGACAGGGGTGATTGGCAGCAGATGCCGCAAATCCCCCCCCGAAAACAGAAAGATTTCCGGTGAAAGCAGGGTCAGCAGCCATAAGCCAACCAGCACCAGACCGACTTCGACGTGCGGCAGGGGAGAGAGCAATTCACGCTGGGCATGCACCGTGCGCAGCAACAAACGAGCGCCCAGCCACCAGGCAAGCAGCGCCCCGAGCAGGGCACCAAGGGCATTGCTCGCCAAATCGAGATTCGACGGCACGCGCGAAGGCAACCAGGACTGGGTGCATTCGAGGGCGAAACTCAGCCCGGCCCCGAACAGCGCACCGACGAGGCTGCCCAGCCAGGCCGGCAGACGGCGTCTGGCCGCCAGGGCAACGAAGAAACCGAGCGGCACATAGGCCAGGGCATTGATGACGAGATCAAAGGCCGTCCAGTAACGCGGCCACGCCGCATCGATGAAAACCCAGGGCGACAGCCCGGGATCGCGCCAACCGGAAAAAGGGTGCAGGCTGGCGTAGATGACCAGCACGACATACGCCAACGCCAGATACGCCGGCAAGCGGGTGTGGTGCGAAGCGCTTCGCGCGTTGGCAGACGGTGGTCGGACAGGCATCGGGCTGGCAGGCAGAAAGACCAGGCCATTCTAGCCCGTCGAACAAAAAGCGAGGGAAAAACACCCGCAGGTGGCCGCCCTTCGGGACGGCCACCGTTGCAGATTAGTGCGCGGCCTGCGGCGCGTGGTGCAGCCCGATGCGCTGCGGCAGGAGCGAGCCGATGATCATGCTCATGATGCTGACCCCAAACCCGATCAGTTGCGGCGGCACCGGGCTCGCCTCGCCAACCAGGAATTCGATCGCCAGCCACGACGTCAAACCGCCGAAGATCGCAAACAAGGCGCCCTGCGTTGTCGCCCGCTTCCAGAAAGCACCGAAGAAGAGCGGCACAAAGGCACCGGCCAGGGTGATCTTGTAGGCGTTTTCGACCATC
>CAZHFS010000150.1:5183-6860 GCA_964531885.1 uncultured Propionivibrio sp. | reverse complement strand
TTTCCTTGTGTTGGCGCACGAACGCCGCGTTGATCTCCTGATACAACTCGCGGGTCGGGTCATACGACACGTTGAGCAACGAGGTCTGGGCAGCCACCGGAACGGCACCAAGCAGCAAGGCCGAAGCCGCCAGGGCGGCCAGCGAACGGATCGCCATAGGATTCTCCTGTGGAAACGCATCAGCGCAATGACAAGAGTCTAACCACGCGCCGTTATTCCACAAAAGAATGATTTGTTACTTCAATAGATTCAAAAGAAATAACAAAAGCGCTATCGCCGCACAACGCAGCGACAGCCCCCTATGCGGCCGTCCATTCAGAGGGGTCTTCAACCCAGGAACAGCTTGTAGGCCGGATTGCCCGTCTCATCCCAGTGTGCGTAACCCAGGTTCTTGAGAAATTCGCGGAACTGCTTCATCTCCCCGGGCGGTACCTGCATACCGACCAGCACGCGCCCGTAGTCCGCGCCGTGGTTGCGATAATGGAACAGGCTGATGTTCCAGCCAGCGCTCATTTGGCTCAGGAAATTCATTAACGCGCCGGGGCGCTCCGGGAATTCGAAACGGTAGACGAGTTCGTGATCGACCTGCGGGGCATGCCCCCCGACCAGATGGCGCACATGCAGCTTGGCCATTTCATCGTCGGTCAGGTCGAGGGTGGCATAACCACCCTTGCGCAACTGCTCGACAAGCTTGAGCGACTCGGCACGTGATGACACCTGCACGCCGACAAAAACATGCGCCTCGGATTGCTCGTTGTAGCGGTAGTTGAATTCCGTGATGCTGCGCGAGCCGATCAGCGAAAGGAATTTTTTGTAGCTCCCGGGCTTCTCTGGCAGGGTGACGGCAAAAACCGCTTCGCGCTGCTCGCCGATCTCGGCACGCTCGGCGACAAAGCGCAACCGGTCGAAATTGGTGTTGGCACCCGATGCCACGGCCACCAGGGTCTTGTCCTTCATGCGATGGCGAGCGGCATAGGCCTTGGCTCCGGCAATCGCCAGCGCACCCGATGGCTCCAGAATCGAGCGCGTATCTTCGAAAACATCCTTGATCGCCGCGCAGATTTCGTCGGTATTGACCAGGATCACTTCGTCGACCACCTCGCGGCAGACGCGGAACGTCTCCTCGCCGACCAGTTTGACTGCGGTACCGTCGGCAAAGAGGCCAACGTGCGGCAAACGCACCCGCTTGCCGGCGGCAAGCGATTTGGCCATGGCGTCGGCATCGTGCGTCTCGACGCCGATGATCTTGATCTCCGGCCGCAACCGCTTGATGTATGCGCCAACACCGGCTATCAAGCCTCCGCCACCGATAGCACAGAACACCGCATGAATCGGCTTGGTATGCTGGCGCAGAATCTCCATGCCGATCGTCCCCTGCCCGGCAATCACATCAGGATCATCGAAGGGGTGAACGAAGGTGAGCTTGTCGCGTTTTTCCAACTCCTGGGCATGCGCGTAGGCCTCGTCGAAGGAATCGCCGAAGAGTACGACCTCGCCGCCTCGATTTTTCACCGCCTGCACTTTGATCGCCGGGGTCGTCGTCGGCATGACGATCACTGCCCGACAACCAATCTTCGCCGCCGACAAGGCCAGCCCCTGCGCATGATTGCCAGCCGAGGCGCAGATCACCCCGCGTGCCAGTTTTTCGGCAGAAAGCTTGGACAACCGGTTGTAAGC
>CAZHFS010000150.1:2288-5083 GCA_964531885.1 uncultured Propionivibrio sp. | reverse complement strand
CCCCGATCGTTCGGGGTCTGAATCAACTGCTTGAGCAGATCCCCCATGGGCATATCGAGTCCCTTGCCAAAGGGCGGGATCGGGCTAAGGAACCAGCGCTCGTAAATCCGAGACAATTCGCCGCTGCGCATCAGCCCAACCAGCGCACCATCCACCAGGGACTTGAACTCCGGATCGTTGCGCCGGAACATCAGGGCATAGGGTTCTGCGGCGAAACTCTCATCGAGCATGATGACCTTGTAGGCATCGGCTTCGCTTTGATTGAGCAACAAGCCCTTGAGGAGCACATCGTCGAGCACCATCACATCCGCCTGGCCGCGCATCACCAGAGACAAGGACTCGTCGTGATCACGCCCGACACGATAGTTGAGGAACAAGCCCTGCCGTGCAGCCGCCGCTTTAACATAGGCATCAGAGGTCGTTCCGGAGGTCGTGACCACCACCTTGTCGCGCATATCACGCAGCGAGCGGATGCCGGAATCTCGCCGCACCAGCGCCTTCACCTCGGCCACATACGTGGTGACGCTGAAGGCGACGTAGCGCTGACGTTGCACCGTATTGGTCACGGAGCCGCACTGCAGATCGATCGTGCCGGCCTCAAGCATCATCTGCCGCGACCCGGAGGTCACCGGGACGTAGACGACCTGCAAGGCAGAGAGTCCCAGCGTCTCTTTGACGCGATCGACCACCGCCTTGCACAGATCGATCGAATAACCTATCGGCTCTTCTGCCCCAACCATATAGGAAAAGGGGATCGAGGCTTCTCGATGGCCGATGTAGATTGTCCCGTTACTGCGAATCTTCTCGAGCGTCGCAGAGCGACGCTCTTGCGCCAAAACCGGGGCAGATAAACAAATTGCAGCTGCGATAAGAGTCGTGACCAAGCGTTTCATGTATCTATCCTTATTGCCCGGGCGGCACGGAGCGCGCCGTTTCACGAACGATCATCCACTTGCCTTCGATGCGTTGCCACTCAAGCGTTTTGTCGGTGACATCGCTGAACGCGCCGGAAGCGTAGATCTGGCGGAAGCTGACCGTTGCCCGATCGCCCCCCTCTTCCTTGACGACCGGATCGCGGATTTCGAGGCGGATATCAGCCGCCTTGTTGATGCGCTGCTCGCGCTGCTTAACCCAAGCCTCGCGCGATAATCCTCCCTCGGGACGGAAGCCCGGCGCGTAAAAACCCAGGTATGCCGAAACATCGCGCGCCGCCCACGCCGCGCCCCAGGCCGTCGTTCGCGACTGAAGCAGGCTACCCGCTCCCGCCGCCGAGTTCGCAGGCGCCACCGTCGGTGCGGCCTGCACGGCACGATCCCCTTGCGGCACGTTAAGCGCCGTCGGGCGAGCACCAACCAGGCTCCCCCCCACATCTTCCATCATCTCTTTGGCTTTCCGGCCAAGTGCTTCGCGATTGAGCGTGGTATCTACCGGCGCCATCGACGGACATAACTGCGCCAGATCGACCGGCGTAAAATCAGCGCTATCCGGTTTGGTTTGATCCTCGATTTGCTTGAGTTCAAGTTTTTCGAGCAGACGTCCCATCCCCGCGTAGGTGCGCAGGTAGGCGATCGAGAGGTCGACATCGGCGTTAACCTGCGAGCGACGTGCATCAAAATATTCGTTCTGCGTGTTGAGCAGGTCGAGCAGGCTGCGCTGACCGATATTGAACTGGTCACGGTAAGCTGCGCGCGTTTTTTCCAGCAAATTGACCTGCACGCCGATGAACGACAACTGATCGTTGAGCCTCAAGGTTTCGTTATAGGCGATCGCCAGCGTCTGGCGAACATCCCGGCAGGCTTTCTCGCGCAGATCAAGCGCCATATTCTTGCGCTCACGGTACTGGCGGTTGCGGGCTGCATCCGATCCTCCGTTGAAGAGGTTGAAATTCATGCGCAACTCAACCTTGTTCTCGTCGCGCGATCCGCCATCCTGATAATTGCTGTAGTTGTTGCGGCTGGCCACCAAGTCAAAGCGTGGCATAAACGGAGCGCGACTGCCTTCAAGCTGGTATTGCGAAGCCTCGATGTTCTCAATACTGGCACGCAGGGCCGGGTTGTGCGCCAAAGCGTCCGAGAGCACGGAATTGACGTTGCCCGGCAAACCCTTGGCCAGTTGGGCCGGCGCAAACATGACCTTGGCCGGCTGGGTGCCGACGATACGTGCGTAACGTGCCGAAACGTCGTGCAAATTGGCATACGCCGTCGTCAGATTGATGTCGGCAAGTGCGAGACGGCTGGCCGCCTGCTCGACGTCGACCCGTTTCCCGACCCCGGACTCGGCACGCTGCTTGAGTTGCTCAAAGGCAGCCTGGTGCTGGATATAGTTTTCTTCGGATAGAAACACCTGATAGCGGAAACGCACCACATCCAGGTAGGCACGCCCGGCCTCAAGCGCCACATTTTCCGAGACATCAAGTAATTCGAAATAACGGACCAGCTTGGCCTTACCCAGACGCTTGACTTCACTCGACGTAGCAAACCCGTCAAACAACATCTGACGCAGCGTCAGCTGCGATTCGTTGCCGGAATACGACGAGTCGAGCTTGATCCGATCCTGTTCCTGCTTCTGCTTGCCGGTTCCGGCCGAGAGATCAAGGCGCGGCATGAACCCGCCACGAGCCACACCGATCTCTTCGCTGGCCTCGCGAAAGGCATGCCAACGCGCCTGGACTTCAGGATTTTTCAACACCGCGGCTTGTGCCGCTTCTTTCAAGGTCACCTGCTGCGCAACCACGCCAGCCGCAGATGCCTGCCGCTCGCTCTCGACAACAGCGGGTGGTGACGCCACCTGGGCAA
>CAZHFS010000150.1:0-2188 GCA_964531885.1 uncultured Propionivibrio sp. | reverse complement strand
CTGCAAGACTGGCTACAGACCCTCAACCAAACCCGCAACCTGGGCGGGGATGAAGCCAAGCTGCGCAAGATCAACGATTTCGTCAATCGCAATATCACTTTCGATTCGGACATCAACATCTGGCAGCAGACAGACTACTGGGCCACCCCCCTCGAAACCATCGGCATCGGCCGAGGCGACTGCGAGGACTTCGCGATCCTGAAATACGTCTCGCTGCGTCAGACCGGAGTGGCCACCTCGAAGTTGCGCCTCATTTACGTCAAGGCCCACCTTCAGACCCCGGTTGGACCACAAACCCAGGCGCACATGGTGCTCGCTTATTACGCCAGCCCCAGCGCCGATCCGCTCATTCTCGACAACCTTAACCCGGCAATTCTGCCTGCCAGCCGGCGCAATGACCTTAACCCGGTCTTCAGCTTCAACAGCGAAGGCATCTACGCCGGCGTCTCGGGCCGTGACAAGGCCGCCACGGGCGTCGGGCGGCTATCGCGCTGGGCAGACGCCCTTCAGCGCATCAGCAACGAGGGTTTCTCAATTGACAAATAAAAACCCAAGCTAAACGGGAGTTACCGACCATGTCCATGTATCGCCAACTTTGGCTCGCCATCGTCGTCAGCATGCTGCTCGCCCTGGGCGGCAGCCTGTTCGCCTCGCTGCTTAGCGCACGAAGTTACCTGGAGACGCAGCTGTCCCTGAAAAACACCGACAATGCGTCGGCGCTGGCCCTATCGCTCAGTCAAGCCAAACCGGATGCGGTAAGTGTCGAACTGGCGGTAACTGCGCTGTTTGATAGCGGCCATTATGAATCCATTCGGGTGCTCGATCCGGCAGAACGACTCATTGTAGAGCGCACCACCGCTCCCGATGCCGGCGACACCCCCGACTGGTTTGTCCGCCTGCTGCCTCTCAAGCCCAGCCCCGGGCAGGCACGCATTACCGACGGCTGGAAACAGTTTGGCACCATCATTCTGGTCAGCCACAGCCGATTTGCCTACACAGCCCTCTGGCAAAGCGCTCTGCAAATGCTCTTCGCCCTCGCCCTGGCCGGACTCGTCGGTGGCTATCTTGGCACACTCATCCTGCGCCGACTCAAGGCCCCGCTAGGCAAGGTAATCGATCAGGCCAAAGCCATCACCGAGCGGCGCTTCATCACCATTGACGAACCCAGCGTCCCGGAGCTTCGCCAGCTTGCCGCCGCGATGAACGCCACGGTCGTGCGCCTCAAAGGCATGTTCGAAGAAGAAGCCACCCGCCTTGAAGCCATGCGCCGCGAAGCCACCTGCGATACGCTGACTGGCCTAGCCAACCGGGAACACGGCTTGGCACGCCTGCGCGCCCTGCTCGCCAGCGATGAATCCGCCAGTGGTGCCTTGCTCCTCGTTCGTCTTCCTGATCTGGCCGGCATCAACCGCCGCCACGGCCGGGCCGTGGCCGATGACTATCTGCACCGTGCCGCCAGCCGCATCGCCAGCTGCCACACCCATCGCCCCCAAGGCTTTGCCGCGCGCCTCAACGGCGCAGACTTTGCGCTGGTCCTGCCGGGCGAAAGCGAGCTCGCCGCCGTGGCCGAACGGCTGCGCGGCGAACTGTGCACTCTCTCCGTCCCCTTCCATGACACCGAGCCGCCTGTTTGCCTGGGTGGCGCCAGTTTCACGCCGGGGACGGCCCTGGCCGACCTACTCGCCCGTGCCGACACCGCACTGGCCGAGGCCGAAGCCAGCGGGCGCAGCGCCTGCCGCCTGGCAGAGAACGATACTGACCGCCTGCCGGGCACGGCCGAGGCTTGGGCACAACAGATCCTCGGTGCCGTACGCTCCCAGCGCGCCAAGCTCGTTGCCTTCGCGGTCCGCGGCCTTGACGGAAAGCCCATGCATGAGGAATGCCCCTTGCGCCTGCGCTTTGCCGACGCCGACGCCGAAGAATGGCAAACCGCCGGACGTTTTCTACCGGTGGCCGAACGCTTGCAGCTGACCCATGAACTCGACCTGCTGGCCGTGCGCCTTGGGCTTGAACGCCTCGAACAACACCCCGAACTGCCCGGCTTAGCCGTCAACCTCTCCGCCAGTTCTCTCGAACAAGCTGCGTTCCAACCGGCACTGGCCCAACTCTTGGCCACGCACCCGCAAGCAGCCCGCCGCTTATGGCTTGAAATCCCGGAAAGCGGAGCACTGCGCCACCTGCCGGCCTT
>CAZHFS010000149.1:0-6867 GCA_964531885.1 uncultured Propionivibrio sp. | reverse complement strand
AACGCGATCAGCAAGACCAAGAACCCACACCTATCAATCGTCTAGTTTTTAAAGAGCAAAAATACTTGGTTGCGGGGACAGGATTTGAACCTGTGACCTTCGGGTTATGAGCCCGACGAGCTGCCAGACTGCTCCACCCCGCGCCAGCAAAGATTTGAATTATATTCTAATCTTTATCTCTACGTCAACACTTATCTGTCTCATCGCATTTGATTCGACAGCGCGTCGTGCGCCGCAGAGAGTCGAACTATAGCAAGAGCAAAACAGTGCGTCAACACTTATCGAGCTTTATGTAGAATAAAACTTCTTACACCTAGCGCACCAATACCATGACTAGCCAACAAGCAACGCAGAAAAAACAACAAGGGATCCAGTCCATAGAGGTCGGAACACGGCTTTTGCATGTTCTGGCGGCAAGCCACAAACCCATGATGCTCCGCGACCTCGCGATTGCAGCCGATATGCCAGCAGCCAAAGCCCACCGCTACCTGGTGAGCTATATGCGAATGGGCCTTGTCAGCCAGGACCAAAAATCCTCCTATTATGATCTCGGCGAATTTGCTCTTGAACTGGGCCTCGCGCGCCTTGGTCGCATCGACACCGTCAGACTCGCCGACCCTATTCTGGACGAACTCTGCGAACGCATTAACCAAACTGTGGCGTTGGCCATCTGGGGCAGCCACGGTGCTACGTGTGTTCGCTGGATCGACGCAGGAGGACCTGTCACCATTTCTTTACGGACAGGAGTCGTTCTTCCATTGACCACCTCGGCAACGGGGCTTGCCTTTGCCTGCTTCTCTCGCTCACTGGCCGTCAAGCAAGGGCTCGAGGATCAATTATTGCGCGATGCGAAAGAAGCCAACGAGCCTGTGAGCACAACCCAGCTGCGCTTTGAAAAAACACGCGATGAAATCCGCAATCACGGCTTAGCTCGCGCCAGCGGAAGTCTGACCCCAGGGATTAATGGCTTCAGCGCACCAGTATATGATCACACAGGGCGCATGTCTGCAGCCATCACCGCTCTCGGCTCCATCGGTCACTTCGATTCTGACTGGGACTCTCCGGCAGCCAGATGCATAACAGAGGCAGCCGATCAACTGTCGCGCCAACTCGGCTACCGCCCCTGATCGAAAACAGACACCTTAGTGCAGAGATATTCCTAATATCGCAAAACTGCTTGCGCACATGACATTGCATGTGTATAGTTACGTCTTCGTTTGATGCAGCGCGCCCGTAGCTCAGTTGGATAGAGTACTTGGCTACGAACCAAGGGGTCGGGCGTTCGAATCGCTCCGGGCGCGCCAATCATCATTCGGAACTACCAAAAAGCCAACCGCCAGGTTGGCTTTTTTGTTTTCTGAATCAAAAGAAGATTTCTTTGGTTCTCCGGTAATCCTCCCTACCGGCGGAAAGAAACAAGCGAACAGGGAAAATCGGAAGCGAAATGCAATCTCAACACTCGGCTGTACGTACAGTCTTCCGCTCCCCTACCCTCGTAGACTCGCCCTCTTTCAGGCACTTGGTGCAATCTCATTCGTTTACAAAAGACTCGTATTCACCAACCCGACTGGATCATTTTGTCAGCCCAAAGCAGTGCAACGATGGTCTTGGCGTCGGTAATCTCACCGCGCTGCACAGCGTCCAGCGCATCGCATAGGGTTGTTTCGATCAAATCAAGGTGCTCACCATGATCAAGGCACCGATCACCAGCCAAGAGTCCTTGGGCAGAAAAAATCTCGATTCTTTCGTCGGAATAGCCAATGCACGGATGCATTGTTCCCAAGTGACGCCAGTCAGTCGCTTCGTATCCTGTTTCTTCCAATAATTCTCGTTTTGCCGTGAGCAGTGGAGCTTCGCCATGGTCGATTTTCCCAGCTGGGAATTCAATCATGGCGCGTTTGACGGGATACCTGAACTGGCGTTCCATCAGCAAATGGCCATTAGCAAGCCATGGAATGATTACGGCTGCGCCTTGATGGCGCACAAATTCGCGAGTCACTTCATGCCCGTCGGGCGTCATCACGCGATCACAACGCACGTCTAAAAGGCGCCCTTGATAGACCTGACGGGACTCGATTTCCTTCTCTTCGAGATGAGGGTACGTTGCCGAACCGGAAACAAAGACAGACATGAGGAATGCTCCTGTAAACGAGAACGCCCCGCAAGCGGGGCGTTCATTCGTATCGTGCGCTCTGATTAGAGGGAGCGCAGCAACGAGAATGCGCAAAGTGACATCAGATGCTGCGGGAAAATCCCAAGCAATGCAACCGCCAACCCATTCGCCGAGAGGAGAATTTTTACATCGACGGGTGCGGAAACTGCGCCCGAATGCGTAGGTTGATCAAAATACATCACCTTCACAACACGCAAATAATAGAAGGCTCCGACCAGCGAGAACATCACGGCGGCAATCGCCAGCCACAGGTAACCCGCAGCGACAACAGCTTGCAGGACGGAGAATTTCGCAAAAAATCCGACAAAGAACGGAATCCCTGCCATCGAGAACATCATCATCATCATCACGGCGGCGAACCACGGGCTGCGCTTGTTGAGTCCGGCAAAATCGGTGATCTCTTCCGATTCAAAACCTGCGCGCGCAAGAAGCAGAATCACGCCGAAGGTCCCCGCACTGGTTAACACATAGGTGATGATATAGAACATTGATGAGCTATACGCATTGAGCGCATAACGGGCATCGCCTCCAACCACGCCCGTGACCAATCCGAGGAGCATGAATCCCATGTGCGAGATTGCGGAATACGCCAGCATCCGCTTGATATTGGTTTGAGCAATGGCGGCGAAATTACCAACGGCCATCGACAAAACCGAAAGGATGAGCAGCATGGCTTGCCAATCTTGTGAGGCCACAATCAGTCCATTGACCAGAACGCGGATCACCACTGCGAAGGCAGCCAGTTTAGGGGCACTGGCGATGAAGAGTGTTACCGAGGTCGGTGCGCCGTGATAGACGTCCGGAATCCACATATGGAAGGGGACGACGCCAAGTTTGAAGGCCAATCCGGCAACGATGAAGACGACACCGAACGACAGAATCGTGCGATTAGCTTGCCCTGCATAGAGTTGTTCGGCGATGGCGGTGAGCTCGAGGCTACCCGTCGCGCCATACACCATGGACATGCCATAGAGCAAAAGGCCCGAAGCAAGCGCACCGAGTACGAAGTACTTCATTGCCGCTTCAGTCGCCTGCACAGAATCCCGATTGAGCGCCACCATGGCATAGAGCGATAAGGACAACAACTCAATACCGATATAGACGGAGGTGAGGTGATTGGCCGAAATCATGACCATCATGCCGAGAGTGGCGAACAAGGTCAGACTGTAATACTCACCACGGCACATATTCGTCCGTTCGTTGATATACGGCCGTGAGTAGAAGAGAACGACAAAAACCGTCAGATAGAGCAACACTTTGAGCAGGTCACCCATCAGGTCACCGACGTACATGTTGCTGAAGGTATAGCTGATCATGCCCGTACTGCTGTTGAGCGTAATCACGGCTGCCCCGATGAGCGAAATCTGGGTCAGGATGAAGGTAGGCGTACGCTTCTTGTCCTTAACGAAGAGATCGAAAATCAGGCCCACACAGGCCATAGTCAATATAAAGATTTCCGCACCGGCCAATCTGAGGTCAGGTGGGAGAAAAGTCATTTCGGCAAGCGTCATGTTGGACACCAATCAAAGAATCTTGCTTACGGCGATGTGGCGCAGCAACTCGTTTACCGAGCTGTGCATGACCTCGGTGAACGGATACGGATACAAACCCATACCGAGGACACCAAGCGCCAACAGCGCCAGAATGAGGAATTCGCGACTGTTGATGTCAGTCAAATCCGCAACGTGATGATTTCCAACCGCCCCAAAGATGACACGTTTGTACATCCACAAGGTATAGGCCGCTCCCAGGATCATTGTCGTCGCTGCTGCAACTGCAACCCAGAAGTTGAACTTCACGGCAGCCAGGATAACCATGAATTCACCCACAAAACCTGAGGTTGCAGGGAGACCGGCGTTGGCCATCGAAAAGAGCATGAAAAAGGCGGCGAATTTCGGCATCTTGTTAACCACACCACCGTAATCAGCGATCATCCGTGAATGAACACGGTCGTACATGACACCGATACAGAAGAACATCGCTCCTGCAACAAAACCGTGCGAAATCATCTGAACGATTGCGCCCTCAACGGCCAGTGGCGAGAACATGAAGAAACCGAGGGTCACAAAGCCCATGTGAGCAATCGATGAATAAGCGACCAGCTTTTTCATGTCTTCCTGAACAAGTGCCACGAAACCGATATAGACGATGGCAATCAGTGACAGCGCAATAATGAAACCTGAAAGTTCATGCGAGGCATCCGGCGCAATGGGCAGGGAGAATCGGAGAAAACCATATGCTCCGAGCTTTAGCGCAATGGCAGCCAGGACGATCGAGCCCCCCGTTGGCGCTTCGACGTGCGCATCTGGCAACCAGGTATGCACCGGCCACATCGGCACTTTGACGGCAAAGGCCACCAAAAAAGCCAGGAAGATCCAGGTCTGGTGCTGCATCGGAATCGGGAGCTGGTGCCAATCCAGAACCGAGAAACTGCCGCCCGAGTTGATGAAGAGATAGATCAACGAGATCAGGAACAGCAGTGAGCCAAGGAGCGTGAAAAGGAAAAACTTGAACGCAGCATAGACCCGGCGCGGCCCACCCCAGATGCCGATGAGCAGATAGAGCGGGATGAGCGAAGCCTCGAAGAAGATGTAGAACAACAGGCCATCGAGTGCCGAGAAAATCCCATTGAGCAGGCCGGACATGATGAGGAAAGCGGCGTTGTATTGCGCCACTTTGTGTTCGATCACTTGCCAGCCAGCGAGAACGACAATCAGCGTGATGAAACTATTAAGAATCACGAAGAGTAGCGATATCCCGTCGACCCCGAGGTAGTAATTAATGTTGAAACGCGGGATCCATGGCGACATTTCGACGAACTGCATGGCCGGTGTTGACACGTCAAACCCTGTATACAGCGGAAGAGTCACCAACAGCCCGGCCACAGCTCCGACAAGGGCAAGTCCGCGCGCCAGAGGAGCATTCCGGTCCGACCCCGTAAGGAGGACGATGAGGCCGGCGAAAATCGGCACCCAAATGGCGAGTGATAGTAGCGGCATTCCTGACATATTGTTCCCTGTCTTATTGAGTTCAGGCGCGCCAGAGCCAGAAAGAAAGCAGCGCGCAGACACCAAAGATCATCGTGAAAGCATAGTGATAGATGTGACCGGATTGGAAATAGCGGGCCAGCGCAGCAATCGTTGCTACCAAGCGCACGCTCCCTCCGACAATCAAACCATCTATCAAACCTGCGTCCCCGCCTTTCCAGAGGCCTCGACCAAGCAAACGAGCCCCACCGGCAAAAACAATTTCATTGATCCGGTCAAAGTAGTACTTGTTTTCGAGTAGCGTATAGATCGGGCCGCAGGCCTTTTTGATGGCAGCCGGAATATCAGGACGCTTCAGGTAGAAGAACCACGAGGCAACGACACCAGCCAATGCGAGCCAAAAAACTGGGGTAACGAAAGCGTGCCCTGCCATGGCCCAGGCACCGTGGAAATGTGTCTTCAATTCGGACATCGCCGGATGCGCCTGATGGTCGATGTATATCGCGCTGCCGAAGAAACTTCCGAACAGCATCGGCTCAATCGCAATGAATCCGATCACGACAGACGGAATCGCCAAAAGAACGAGCGGCAACCAGACCACCCAGGGCGTCTCATGCGGTTTTTGCCCAGGTGCCAGTCCATGATGTTCTTCTTCATGGTCATCCGTTGCATGATGATCATCCGCGTGTGCCACGGCATGAGTGTCATGCTTGCCATGCCCGGCATCGTGACCATGGGCATCATGTGCCTTGCCGAAACGCTCTTCGCCGTGGAAGACCAGGAAATACATTCTGAAAGAGTAGAACGCTGTAACGAACACTCCAGCCATAACTGCAAAATACGCGAAGCCGGCGCCTGGGACTGTTGACAGCTTTACCGCCTCAATAATCATGTCCTTGGAGTAGAAACCGGCAAACAAAGGGGTTCCTATCAGCGCCAGTGAACCGATCAGCGAAGTGATCCAGGTAATCGGCATGTACTTGCGCAAACCACCCATGTTGCGGATATCCTGATCGTGATGCATGCCAATGATCACTGAACCGGCAGCCAGGAAGAGCAACGCCTTGAAGAAGGCATGTGTCATCAGATGGAAGATGGCGACCGAGTAAGCCGACGCACCCAGCGCCACTGTCATGTAGCCAAGTTGGGAGAGTGTCGAATAGGCCACAACGCGCTTAATGTCATTTTGGACGATCCCGAGGAAGCCCATGAACAGCGCGGTGATCGCCCCGATCACGATAACAAAGGAGAGCGCCGTACTCGACAGTTCAAAGAGCGGCGACATACGCGCAACCATGAAAATACCGGCGGTCACCATTGTCGCGGCGTGAATCAGTGCCGAGATCGGGGTCGGGCCTTCCATCGAATCGGGCAGCCAGACGTGTAGCGGCACTTGCGCTGACTTACCCATCGCTCCAACGAACAGCAGGATGCAGGTGGCACTCATGAGCGAAACGGTCATGGCTTCGCAGCCCGGCCAGAGCGAAATCAGTTCATTGGCGAAGGATGGCGCCTGCTCGAAAACAGTCTTATAGTCGAGCGAGCCGAAATGCGCGAGCACAAGCCCGATCCCGAGGATGAAGCCAAAGTCGCCGACACGGTTGACCAAGAAGGCCTTCATGTTGGCGAAGATGGCCGTCGGACGCTTGAACCAGAAGCCAATCAGCAGATAGGACACCAGACCAACAGCCTCCCAGCCGAAGAACA
>CAZHFS010000148.1:0-6879 GCA_964531885.1 uncultured Propionivibrio sp. | reverse complement strand
CCGCCTTGCACGAAGTCCGGCAGCACGTGCGCGGCATCGGTGTCACCTTGTTCGTGAACTGGCTGGTCAAGCCGTTTTCCATGGCTTTCCTCGGCTGGCTGTTCGTGAGGCAAATGTTTGCCCCTTACCTCCCCGCTGACCAGATCGACAGCTACATTGCCGGGCTGATCCTGCTGGCTGCAGCGCCGTGCACGGCCATGGTGTTCGTATGGAGCCGGCTATCGAACGGCGACCCGTTGTTTACCCTCTCGCAGGTAGCACTCAACGACACGATCATGGTCTTCGCCTTTGCCCCGCTGGTCGGCGCCCTGCTCGGCATGTCGGCAATCATCGTGCCGTGGTCGACGCTGATCACCTCCGTCGTGCTCTACATCGTGCTGCCGCTCGGCATCGCACAGCTGTGGCGGCGCACCCTCCTGAAGCGAGGGCAAGCAGCCTTCGACACCGCCATGCTCCGCGTTGCGCCTCTGTCGATTGCCGCGCTGCTCGTCACCCTGGTCCTGCTCTTTGCCCTGCAAGGCAAAGCCATCCTGGCCCAGCCCTTGGTCATCGCCCTGCTCGCCGTGCCGATCTTGATCCAGGTACTGCTCAATGCTTCGCTGGCCTACATACTCAACCGGGCCGCCGGCGAGAAACACACGATCGCCTGCCCCTCGGCCCTGATCGGTGCGTCCAACTTTTTCGAACTGGCGGTGGCTGCGGCCATCAGCTTGTTCGGGTTCGAGTCGGGCGCCGCGCTGGCAACGGTCGTTGGCGTACTGATCGAGGTTCCGGTGATGCTCCTCGTGGTCAAGGTCGTCAATAACTCCAAGGACTGGTATGAACGCGCCCCTGCCTGATGCTATCCCCGAGGTAACGTCCGAACTGCGCCGTGCGCAGGACAGCGACCTGCCGGCGATCAAAACGCTGCTTGAAGCCTGCGCCCTGCCCACCGCCGACCTCACTCCGGCGCTGATAGGCCGCTTCTGCCTTGCCGAGCAGGCAGGGCAGATCGTCGGCGTCGTCGGGCTAGAAAATCTGGATGGGCACGGCCTCATCCGTTCGCTGGCCGTGGCCCCTGCCCAGCGGGGGCTCGGCCTGGCGGCTCGCCTCGTCGACTGGTGCGCGCAGGAAGGCCGCCAGTCAGGCATCGACGCCCTGTACCTGCTGACCACCACCGCGGCCGATTATTTCCGCGCCCGCGGCTATGTCGACACCCCACGCACCGACGTCCCGCCCGCCGTGGCCGCACACCCGCAATTCACCGGGCTATGCCCGTGCAGCGCCACGTGCCTGAGTCTACGTCTGGACTGACCGGGCGGAACCTTGTCGCTACCATGCCTGCCTTCGATTGTCACCAGCACGCCTGGAAGGATCACCGGGCCGAACTGCATTCCTTTCTCACGCATCGCTCCGGCAACCCGGCCGATGCCGACGACCTGCTGCAGGAGATCTTCCTGCGCGTGGTGCGCCAGGGGAAGGCGTTCTGCGGCATCGAAAACCCGCGCGCCTGGCTCTTTCAGGTGGCACGCCACCTCATTTTCGACCGCTACCGTGTGGCACGTGACACCGTGCCCCTCCCCGACGACCTGATGGCGGAAACACACGAAGAAGCGGCCGCGGTCGACCGCCTGACCCTCTGCCTGCCCCGCGTGCTCGATGAACTCCCCCCAGCGGACCGCGACGCAATCATCGCCTGCGACCTGGAAGGCATGACCCAGCAGGACTTTGCCCGACGCCACGGGCTCACCCTATCCGCTGCCAAGTCGCGCGTGCAACGCGCCCGCCAGCGCCTGCGCGATCGGCTAACCGGTGCCTGCCAGATCCGCTTCGATGCCCAAGGTCAGATCTGCTGCTTCACCGCACGCCCGCCTCAGCCCTGACCTCTCACCCCCTGCGCTTCACGGCTGCGTCCTTTTCGCTTTGCGTTCGTCTACCTTGATAAGACGAACCTTTATGTGGAAACGACCATGACGCCCATTTCAGTCACCCCGCCCCAGCGCATTGCCTGGGGTCTCATCCTGTCCAGTGCCGCCATCGCCTGGCTGCTTGCCTATCGCCATCTCGAAGCCTTCGCCGATCAGGCCATTGGCCTGGTCGGCTTGGATCGGACAACCCTCTTGGGCGAGGCGCTCCATTTTTTCATCTACGACACCCCCAAGGTCCTACTCCTGCTGATCGCAATCGTTTTCGTGCTGGGCGTGGTGCATACCTTTTTCGCGCCGGAAAGAACCCGGGCACTGCTCGCGGGTCGGCGAGCCGGCGTGGGCAACGTCCTGGCGGCGCTGTTCGGCATCGTCACCCCCTTCTGCTCCTGCTCGGCGGTACCGCTGTTCATCGGCTTCCTCTCGGCGGGGGTGCCGCTCGGCGTGACCTTTTCCTTCCTCGTTTCAGCGCCGATGGTCAACGAAGTGGCCCTGGTCCTGCTCCTCGGCCTGTTCGGCTGGAAGGTCGCGCTGCTTTATCTGACGCTCGGCCTGCTCGTCGCCATCGCAGCCGGCATCGTCATCGGCCGCCTCGGCATGGAGGATCAGCTTGAAGACTGGGTGCGCCAGATCCAGGCCACACGCGCCATTCCCAGCGCAGGCCTTAATCTATCGTGGCCGGATCGATTCGCTGCCGGATGGGCACACGTCCGGCAGATCGTCGGCAAGGTCTGGCTCTACATCGTGGTCGGCATCGCCCTCGGCGCCGGCATCCACGGCTACGTCCCCGAGGATCTGCTGGCCTCGTTCATGGGGCGCGACGCCTGGTGGGCAGTACCCCTCGCCGTGCTGCTCGGCGTCCCGATGTACACCGGCGCGGCCGGCATCATCCCGGTCGTCCAAGCCCTGATCGGCAAGGGCGCCGCGCTCGGGACGGTCCTCGCCTTCATGATGGCCGTCATCGCGCTCTCGGCGCCCGAAATGATCCTCCTGCGCCAGGCACTCAAACCCAGGCTCATCGCCACTTTCGCCGGCATCGTCGCCCTCGGCATCCTGATCGTGGGCTATGTCTTCAACTGGCTTTTGTAACCATCACCCAGGGAGAATGCAATGACTTCTGCATGCAACTGCAACTCGGTCTCACCGCTCGTTTTTTCCTGTTCGGGGGCCGCGGACGTTGGCGAACTCGCCGACCGTGCCGCCCGTGCGCTCACCCGTGCCGGGCACGGCAAGATGTTCTGCCTGGCCGGCGTCGGCGGCGCTGTTCCCAACATCCTGGAACAGACCGGCTTGGCCAGCAAGGTGCTGGCGATCGACGGTTGCCCGACGGCCTGCGCCAGCGCCACCCTGAAAAAAGCCGGTTTTAGCCGCTTCACCCGCCTGCAGCTTGCCGACCTCGGATTTAACAAGGGCAGCACGGACCCTACGACAGAAAACATCGACCGTATCGTCACCGCCGCAAAGCAAAACCTGAAATAAGGAGCCCAACCATGAAAAACGTCAAGATTCTCGGCACAGGCTGCGCCAATTGCCGCAACACCCTGGCACTCGTCGAAGAGGTCGCCCAGACCAAGGGCGTGGCCATCGCCCTGGAAAAAGTCGAGGACCTACCCTCGATCATGCGCTACGGGGTTATGTCCACGCCCGCCGTGGTCATCGACGGACAAGTGGTTCATGCTGGAGGCATTCCGGCCCGCGATAAGGTGGAAGGCTGGTTCTAGCCCCCGCCCCCGGCACAACTTTGCCCCGGCCGGGGCCGGCCATCACGCGCTGTTGCACTCGGCCAAGCAAAACAAAGCCCGCCAGACGGCGGGCTGTGTTTTTCAGTATCAGCCTGAACCTAAGCGCTCAGTAGATCCTTGTCAAAGGCACTGAGACCTTGGTCGCGAGGCATCGGAGATGCAAAACGATCGGCCTGAGGCTTACGCCCCCGCTTCGCTCTCGCACTTCTTCATGAACGAATTCTTGGCAGCACCAGCAAGCTTTTTCCCGCTCTCGCTGACCGCCTTGGCCTCGCACGCCGCCTTGATGTCGTCCTGGCATTTTTTGATGGACGAGTTTTTCGCCGCCCCGACCAAGGGTTTGCCATCCTTGCCAACCGCCTTGGCCTCACAGGTAGCCGGCGCTTGTGCAAAAGCGGCCGCAGAGAACAGGGCGAAGACGAACGCTGCCAGAATTTTCATAGTTGATGCTCCTCCGGTTGATCAATAAGTGCAACGAAACAGATTGCGAATGTACTGTGTCTTCCGGCATTTTTCCAGACAGGGCGGGGGAGACCTGTCGCATCCGGACAGTTATTCAGGATACCCCTTGCCCGCTTGCCCATCCCACTCGGACATAAACTGGTGGACGAAATCTTCCATGTAGCGATGCCGCTCCTCGGCGACCGCCCGGCCGCTTGATGTATTCATGCGATCCTTAAGGAGCAGGAGTTTTTCGTAAAAATGGTTGAGGCTCCCGCCCTTGGCATTTTTATAGGCTTGCGCCGTAGCATGCAGGACAGGTGGCACCAGCGGGTCGTGCAGCGGGCGCCCGGCATGGCCGCCGTAAGCAAAGCAGCGTGCGATTCCGATCGCGCCCAGCGCATCGATCCGATCGGCATCCTGCACACATTTTCCTTCAAGCGACTGCATTGGCGTCGCAACGCCCGCACCCTTATAGGAAATTGTGGCGACGATATCGACGACGGCAGCGATCACACGCTCGTCGGCGCCATCGGTACGCAGCAGGCGCTCGGCCTCACGCGGGCCGCAAGATTCGTCACCGCCGTGGAACTTCCAGTCGGCAATGTCATGCAGCAACGCGCCCAGTTCGACAATCTCCAGATCGGCGCCCTCTTCGACCCCAATACGGCGCGCCATGCGCCAGACTCGCTCGATGTGATACCAGTCATGCCCGGAGCTCTCCCCGGCAAACCTGGCCCGGACCATTCCGGCGATGCGTTCGACGCGCTGCATGTCCACTCCCGTTTCAACGCACGCCCGATGCGGCATGCCAATTCGACGCGATTGTAACGCCCGAAAGCCCGGGATCGACTATGATGTCGCCCTCGTTCGTCGCCTACTGCCATGGGAAAGCCTATGTCCGCCGCCAGCCACCCGCCCATTACCCTCGTCGATTACGAACGCCTGTTTCGCGTCATCCATGGCGTACTGAACTTCGCCACGCAAGACCCGGCAAAAGAGAGCCTGTTCTTTGCGGTCGCTGGCGCGTTCACTCTCAAGCGCCACCACAAGCTCAACTCGGTCAGCCCGGTCGTCGGCGCAGCCGGCTACGGACTACCTGTACCGGCCAAGGCGCCGCTGCTGTTCGGCCAAGTCACCGGGGATACGCTCACCGCCGACGAGATGCATCATCATTGCTGGATTGAGGCCGACGGCTGGATCATCGACCTGAGCGCCCCGCTCTTTGATGCCTACCTCCCGTCCGAGAAGAAAACCGGCGCACTGCCTGCCTGCATGTTCCAGCGTCCAGTCACATCGCCGGTCAGCCTTGCCGATCTCGGCACACCGGGCGCATCCCTGCACCGGGTCCATGAGCGACTGACCACCACCCGCCTCGAACAGTTTTCCGCCACGCCAGCCTTTGCCGAACTCGTTCGGCTCTGCGCTATGTGGTACGCGCGTTCCCCGAAAAAACTGGCTCCGGCGCTCGGCCTCTCCGCCCCCGATGGATCAAGCCGGACGATGACGCTTTCGCCAATTCGCCTGACCGGGGCCTACTAAAAAACCGGCAACTCGCTTTAACTGCCGTGTGCGGATAGTCGCTCCGGCAAACAAGACCGGGTTTGCTATAGTGGATAGGCTGGTTTACGACGATTAATCGCGTGTCTTGGAGCGATTCCACGACTTCTTTGCCATGGCTGGCCCGCGGACAACCCATTTCCTTGCCTCCTTGCTCATCTGGCTGGCCTTGCTGAGCGGTACGGCGCACGCGCAGAAATCCTTGCTGCTCGTTGAAAGTTACGACAGCGACTTTGCCTGGGATAATACGTACCGCCAAGCCATCATCAAGGCATTGGGTCCCGGTTACCAGCTCGCAACATTCGAAATGGATACCAAGCACCTGCCCAAGGAACAGCACGCCGCCATGGCCGATCGGGCTTGGGCAAAATACCTTGAATCGTCTCCAGACCTTGTCTTGCTCGCCGACGATGCGGCCCTGGCGCTGCTCGCGCGCCGTTTTGCCGAGACCAAGACCCCGGTCGTGTATCTTGGCATCAACAACAATCCTCGCGCCTATATCCCTGCGCAGGCAAGCAACTTTACGGGCGTACTCGAGCGTCCGCTGCTCAAGCGGGCCATTGCCTCAATCACCAAAATCCTCCCTGCCAGCAAAAAAATTCTGTTGTTGTTCGATGATGACGTGACGTCACGCATCATTCTGCAGGAATTGTTCTCCGGCAAGCCGTTCCAAACAATCGCGGGCGTTCAGGTTGAGATCGTTCTGGCCAGGGATTTCTCCGAATGGCAAAACGCCCTTCGGCGCGCCAACAAATCGCACAGTGCGTGCATCATCGGCCTGTATCAGGCACTCACCGACGACAATCAGCGCAGCATCCCCGAAAGCGCCGTCATGAACTGGAGCGTCTCCCACGCTTCGATTCCTCTGTTTTCTTTCTGGGATTTTGCGGTCGGCGCGGACAAAACCGCCGGCGGTCTTGTTTTCAGCGGAGAGGACATGGGGACTCAGGCCGCGATGCTCATAAAACGCATCCTCGAAGAAAGAACACCGCCAAGCAGCATCACCCCGGTGTTCAACAACGCGGGGAAATATGTCTTCAGCAGGCAACAGTTGCAACGCTGGCGAATCGCCCTCCCGCCTGAGATCGCTTCCCAGGCGACCTTCGTGGAGTAAGCCCCCGCCATTGAAGGTCATGCGGCCTCCTCGCAGATCGGAAGAGCGTCGTGTAGGGAAAGAGTGTGCCTAGATCGGAAGAGCGTCGTGTAGGGAAAGAGTGTGCCTCTATGTGTAG
>CAZHFS010000147.1:0-6909 GCA_964531885.1 uncultured Propionivibrio sp. | reverse complement strand
TGGACGGAGAGGTTTTTGATCGACAGCATTATTCGGTTCCCAGGTAGGCTTCAATGACCTTCGGGTTGTTCTGGATTTCCTCGGGTGTGCCGTGCGCGATGGTGACGCCGTAATCGAGCACGTACATGCGTTTGCACACGCCCATGACAACCTGCATGTGGTGCTCAATGAGCACGATGGTCAGCTTGAACTGGTCGCGGATCTTGAGAATGAACTCCATGAGTTCGACCGATTCCTGCGGGTTCATGCCGGCGGCCGGTTCGTCGAGGAAAAGCAGTTGCGGATCGGTGGCCAGGGCGCGGGCGATCTCGAGGCGGCGCTGCTTGCCGTAGGGCAGGCTGGTGGCCGGGGCGTGTTCGTGGGCGCTGAGGCCGACTTCCTCCAGCAAGGCGCGGGCGCGTTCGTGGATGGCCCGTTCCTTCTTGAGATAGGAGGGGAGGCGCAGCGTCGCCTCGACGAGGTTGGTGCCCATGCGCATGTGCTGGGCGACCAGCACGTTCTCGAGCACACTCATGTCCTTGAACAGGCGAATGTTCTGGAAGGTCCGGGCAACCCCGAGACGGGTGATCTGGTGCGGGGCCATGCCCACGATGTCGCGTCCGGCAAAGCGGATCTGCCCGTTGGTCGGGGTATAGACGCCGGTGATCAGGTTGAACGATGTGGTTTTGCCGGCGCCGTTCGGGCCGATCAGGCCGACGATCTCGCCGGCTTCGACGTTCATGTTGAGGTCGGTGACGGCCGCCAGGCCGCCGAACAGCTTATTGACCCCACTGGTTTCAAGGAGTGCGCCCATCACTTGCCCTCCCCGTCGTTCTTGCTGCGTTTAGGTAGTAAGCCGATCTTGGACAGACTGTCCCAACTGAACTCGGCCTTGCCCATCAAACCCTGCTGGCGGTAGATGACGACGACCATGAGCAGCGCCGAGAAGAACACCATGCGCAACCCCGGGATGCCGTTGGTGGCGAAAAAGCCGAAATTCATCGGGCCGTCGAGGAAGCGCAGCGCCTCCATCGCCACGGTGACGACGATGGCTGCGACCACTGAACCGGTGATTGAGCCGACGCCGCCGAGGACGACGATGAGCAGAATGTCGAAGGTCTTAAGAAAGATGAACTGCTTGGGGTCGATGGTCGTCAGGTGGTGCGCCAGCAAGCCCCCGGCAAGTCCGGCCAGGGCGCTGGAAATGGTGAAGGACAGGACCTTTTGGCCGAACACGTTGATGCCCATGGCCTCGGCGGCGATTTCGTTGTCGCGGATGGCCTTGAACGCGCGTCCGTAACTCGAACGGATGAGCAGGACCAGGAACAGGGTGACGACGATGGCCATGCCCCATACCCACCACATGGTGGTGAACCGGGGGAGGCCTTTCAGACCGAGCGAGCCGTTGGTGATCGACTGTGTGTTGGTCAGCACCACGCGGATGATTTCCGAGAAGCCGAGCGTGGCGATGGCCAGGTAGTCGTCACGCAGGCGCAGGGCAATCACTCCAAGCAGCCAGCCGATAACGCCGGCCACCAGCGTGGCCATGATCAGCCCCGGGACGAAGCCGATGTGGATGTTGGCCAGCCAGGGAACAATGGGCTGCAGGACGTAATTGACCTCCTTCTGCTCGGGCGACATGGTCAGGATGGCGCAGGTGTAGGCGCCGACGGCCATGAAACCGGCATGGCCGAGGCTGAACAGGCCGGTGAAGCCGTTGATCAGGTTGAGCGACAGGGCCAGGATGATGTTGATCGCGCAGAGCTTGAAGATCTGCATGGTGAAGGTGTCGAACGTCGCCTCGAAGACAAAAAGCAAGGCCAGTCCGATGCCAAAGGCGATCAGCGTCTTGAGGTCGTTCGGGGAAAATTTGGCTTTGGTAGTCATGGTGGGATCCATCAGACTTTTTCTCCCTGGTTCTTGCCGAGCAGCCCGGTCGGTTTGACTAGCAGCACGATGATCAGCAGGACGAAGGCAAATGCGTCCTTGTAGCCGGTCAGTTGGGGCAGGAAGGCAATGGTCATCATTTCGATGATGCCAAGCAGCAGTCCGCCGAGCACGGCGCCGGCAATGCTGCCAATGCCGCCGATGACTGCGGCGATGAAGCACTTGAGGCCGGGCATGATGCCCATCAGGGGTTCGAGGCGTGGGTATTTCAGGGCGAACATGATGCCGCCAATCGCGGCCAGGGCGCTGCCGATGGCGAAAGTCAGGGAGATGATGCGATTGACGTCAATGGCCATCAGCCGGGCCGCGTCGATATCGGTCGATACGGCGCGCATGGCCATGCCGGCACGCGTGCGATAGACCACCCACATCAGCGCGGCGAGGGCAACGGCGGTGACGATCGGGATGATCAGACTGACGTTGGCGATGTGGATGCCGTCGATGACGATGTTGCGGGCAAAGAACGCTGGCACCGGGAAGGCCTTGGGTCGTGCGTCGAAAAGCACGATGGCCAGGTTCTCGATCAGGAAGGAGGCGCCGATGGCACTGATCATGATCGAAATGCGCGGTGAATCGCGCAGCGGCCGATACGCGGCACGTTCGAGACCGATGCCAAAGAGGGTCGTCAGGCCGATGGCCACTGCCACAGCCACCCACCAGGGCATGAAGAAGGTGCTCACGGCGTAGAAGGCGAGGTAGCCGCCAATCATGAAGATGTCGCCGTGCGCGAAGTTGATGAGGCGCAGGATGCCGTAAACCATCGTGTAGCCGATGGCGATCAACGCGTAGAGGCTGCCGAGGGACAGCGCGTTGACGAACTGTTGCATGAAAGTCTGGAAATCCATGGGGTCCCTTTTTACCCGAAAGCCGACGAAGGGCCCGCATCCCCACTGCACGTGATGTCCCACTGCGCACCGGCAAGCCGGAACGCTCCCTATCCCCAGGTCTTGGCCCGGCTACGGCGGGGGGTTCTTGTTCTTGTTGCGAGCGGAGCGAGGTCTGGATTATGCCATCCCGCGAAGGCTGGAAGTCCTGCCGAAGCAGGACTTCCAGAATCGGTGATGGTGCTGAATCAGACCTCAGCAGGCTGCCCGATTAGGGCTTGACGGTGGTCAGGAAGACAAACTTGCCATCCTTGACCGTCTTGAACACAGCTGCCTTGTCCGCGTTACGCTCGGCGTTGATGGTGATCGAACCGGCCGAACCTTCGAAGTCCTTGGTTTGTGCGATGGCATCGCGGATCTTCTGCGGATCGGTCGAGTTGGCACGCTTGATGGCGTCGAGAACGACCATGTAGGCGTCGTAACCGAGCGCAGCAACTGCCGGCGGCTCCTTCTTGTACTCTTCGCGGAAGGCCTTGAGGAAGGCTTCGGACGTCTTGTTGATCGGCACGTCGTTGGCGAAGAAGGTGGAGAAGGTCGCGCCTTCGACGGCTTCGCCGCCGACCTGCTGGAAGGCAGCCATATCCCAGGTGTCGCCACCGAGGAACTGGGCGGTCATGCCAAGCGCGCGGGCCTGCTTGATGATCAGGGCCGACTCGGTGTAGTTGCCAGGCGCGAAGATGACATCGGGCTCGAACTTCTTGATGTTGGTCAACTGGGCAGTGAAGTCCTGGTCGCCGGTGTTGTAGTCAGCGGTGGCGACGATCGCGGCGGGGTCGCCAGCGAGTTTGACGAATTCGTCGACGAAGAACTTGGCCAGGCCGACCGAATAATCGTTCGACACTTCACGGATGATGGCGACCTTCTTGGCCTTCAGCGTGTTGAAGGCGTAGGTGGCGTTCACCGTGCCCTGGAACGGATCGAGGAAGCAGACGCGGAAGTAGAAATTGTTACCCTTGGTCACGTTCGGGTTGGTGGCCGAAACGGCAACTGCCGGAACCTTGGCTTCGGCGAAGATCGGGCCGCCGGCCATCGACAGCGAACTGCCCCACGAACCGATCACGGCTTTGACTTTTTCTTTCTGCACCAGCACGGTGGCGGCGTTGGCGGCCTCGACCTTGTCCGACTTGTTGTCGACGGCGACGAGTTGCACCTTCTTGCCGAGCACGGTCGGGGCGAGCTTGTTGGCCAGCTTGATGCCATCGTATTCGTCAGCGCCGCCTGCGCCGTTGGCGCCGGTCAGGGGCTCAAAAACGCCAATCTTGATGACGTCGCCGTCAGATGAACCGGAACAGCCAACCAGCGTGGCGCCCGCAGCAAGCACAGCGGCAATGGCGAGAGATGAAGCGAGTCGTTTCATGAGTTCCCCCTAAAGTTGATGGATATGACTTTCGTCGTAGAACGGCAGCTATCTGTCGATCCTAAACAGCGTGAACAGGGGCGTCAACAGAAGAATGATGATTGGAAAGATTACTTCAGCGTTATGTGAAAAAAAATCACATGGGCCCGCGCTGGTGGGGGCTGCAGGGACGGGGCTGTCGATGCTGGCGCCTGGTGATATGTCGGCGTGATGGGCGGTCCGCGGGAAAGAAAAATCAGGTACGCGGTGCGCCAGAGGCATTTTTGCCGGCCTGGCTTTTCAGGAAGTCGGGAACCTGATGCGCGGGCATCGGACGGGCGAAGAAGTAACCTTGCCCCAGATTGCATCCTTGTTCGCGCAGCGCCCAGACTTGCGCCTCGGTTTCGACGCCTTCGGCGACCACGGTCAGGCCGAGACTGTGTCCGAGCGCGATGATGGCGGTGGCGATAGCCATGTCGTTTGCATCATCAGGCAGGTCGCGAACGAAGCTGGCGTCGATTTTGAGGGTGTCGATCGGCAAGCGTTTGAGATAACTCATCGAGGAATAGCCGGTGCCGAAGTCGTCGATGGCAATGCGCACTCCGAGGTCGCGCAGGTCGTGGAAAGTGTCGATCTGCGCGTGCAGGTTTTCCATGACCATCGATTCGGTCAGCTCGAGTTCAAGCCAGTCGGGCGGGATCGCACTTTCGGCAATCAGTTGGGCAATGCGTGGTGCGATGCCGTCGACAGTGAGCTGCCTGGCCGACAAGTTGACCGCCACGTGCAGCTTGTCGGTGCGGTTGGTGTTCCACACGCGCAAATCGCGCATGGCTTGGCGAAGCACCCATTCGCCGATCGGGATGATCAGGCCGGTGTCCTCGGCCAGCGGGATGAAGTCGGCGGGCGAGACAAAACCGAGATCGGCGTTGTTCCAGCGCAAGAGCGCCTCGAACCCCGTCACCCGGCGTGTGGCAAGTTCGTGCTTGGGCTGGTAGTGAAGGGAAAGTTCACCCTGTTCCAAGGCCTGGCGCAGGCGCGTCTCGATAGATACCCGTTTCAACACATCGGCATCCATGGATGTGTCGAAAATGGCGAATGAATTCTTGCCACCCTGCTTGGCCTGGTACATCGCGGTGTCGGCATGCCGCGACAATTCGTTGGCGTCCCGGCCGTGCTCAGGGTAGAGCGCCAGCCCGATGCTGGCGGTGACAAAGAAATCCTGCTGGCCGACACGGGTGGGCTGGGCGAAAGCGTTGACCAGCTTACTGCAGATTTGCTCGATCTCCTCACGGGAAGGGCTGTTGCGCAGGATGACGGCAAATTCGTCGCCGCCGAGCCGGGCAATGAAATCGTCGCGGCGCAGGGTGCGCACGAGGAGTTGAGCGATGAGGCGCAGGAGCTCGTCTCCGGCGTGGTGGCCGAGAGTGTCGTTTACCTGTTTGAAATTATCGAGGTCGAGAATGATGAGGGCCAGTTGTTCGGAGAAACGCTCGGCTTCGCGAATCGCGAAGGAGATGCGGTCATTGAAGGCGTGCCGGTTGGCGAGCCCCGTAACCGGGTCGACATGCGCCAGATGGTGGAGTTTGAGTTCCGCGTGGCTGACCGACTGACGGATGCGGGTCAGCATGATGTAGGTCATGCCGATGGCCACGCAGGCGGCGCCAAGGGAAATCAGGGCGAAGAGTCCCAGTTGGGCGTATAGCGCCGAGAGTGACACCCTGAGGAACAGCAGGCCAATCTGTGCGCCCTTATGCTGAACCGGACGCATGAGGGTGAGTGCGGAAAAATCGAACTGATGGTCGTTATCGATGAACCGCAGTGCGTACCCTTGTGCCAGCCGAAAATCAGCAGGGTGACTGGCAAGAATCTCGCCGCTTGCGTCGAGCAGGATGGCATGTTCGATCAGTGGGGCTGCGCGCAGGGTGTGCAGCGTTTCGGCTGCCGCTTTGTGATCGTCGAAAAGGACCGCAGCAGAAACGTTTTCGGCGATCAGTGTGCCCTGGACGCGGGCATCGGCGAGCAGATTGCCGCGCAGGGTGAAGAACTGCAGAACAACCAGCAAGCTGACGACAAGGAATAAGGCGACGCCGGCAGTCAGGGTGCTGGCCAGCGCAAACCGATAGCTGATGTTCGGTGATTCGCTGCCGCTGGGGTGGGGGTGGAGCATTATCGGACGCTCCTGGCGAGCCTGAGAATGCGTGAAGACAGGATGAGGCCGCTTGATTGGGCTTTGGTGTTATCAATATCAAAGACCATCCGCCCATTGTCAATCTGCAGATGGATCAGCATGTTTTCCCGGGCCAGCTCGCTGGCGTCGGTGATCGACAGCACCGGGCCGGTACCGATCAGCCGTTTGAGGGTGGCAAGTTGAGGGCGGTCGACGGGTGTGGCAATGACGACCTGACAATCGCCGGGGCGGGCTTCGCCGAGAGCTACAACGACCAGGGGTCGGTTATGTGCGCGCTTACCTTCGAGCTCCTGCAGGGCGCGGGCAAACGGGGATCCGGGGCTGACGCAGAGTGTCAGGCGGTCAGCAGGCAGGCTGCCATTCGGCCACTCGGTGAACTGCACGAAGTTGAACACGAAAGCGGCCTTGAGTTCATGTTCCGGGGCTTGCGCCAAAGCCAGCGGGGTCAGGCACAGTAGGGTGCCGAACCCAAAGGCGCAAAATTTCCGGAAGGCGCGCATGAACGGTTAGAAGCGATAGATGAGTTTGAGTCGAAAGTTGCGACCGTTCTGTTCAACCCGGTCGCTGGGGGAGAG
>CAZHFS010000146.1:0-7022 GCA_964531885.1 uncultured Propionivibrio sp. | reverse complement strand
GCTCACTCGCCTGCGCTGCGTCTGCGCGCTCGACGACGAGGGCCGTGGCCACGTCGCCAAAGATGAAATGGCAGTCGCGGTCCTTCCACGCCAAGCCGACCGAACAGGCTTCCGGATTGACGATCAGCACGGCGCGCGCACTGCCGCTCTGCACGGCCTGGCGGGCTAGGTCAAGGGCGAAGGTTGCCGATGAGCAGGCGACGCTCATATCGAAGGCGGCGCCTTGAGTGATGCCCAATTCGTTCTGCACTTCGATGGCGATTGCCGGGAAAGCGCGCTGCATGATCGAGGCGGCGCAGATCACGAGATCGATGTCGCCAGGGCCTCGTCCGGCGTTGGTCAGCGCCTCCCGTGCGGCGGCGACGGCCATTTCGGCCTGCAGTGAGAGGGCCGTGTCGGGGCGGGGCGTCAGGCGTGGCCGCATCCGTTCGGGGTCGAGTACCCCTGACTTTTCGAGTACCCGGCGCTGCCGGATGCCGGAGGCTTTCTCGATGAATTCGACGCTTGACGGTTCGAGGGCCGCCATCTCCCCGGCGGCAATGCGATCCGCGTTGCTTTCGTTCTGGCGGCGTGCGTATTCGTTGTACGCGGTGACCAGTTCTTCGTTGCTGATCAGTTCGGGGGCGGTATACAGTCCGCTACCGCTGATGACGACTCGATGCATGCGCGAGACTCCGGGTCAGGTGAGGACAAAAAATAGCAGACCGGCCAGCAGGCTGGCGATCAAACCGAGGAGGCGGTTCTGACGGCGTTGCCCAGCAGCGAGCTCGGCCAGGATGGGGGCAAGTGCCGCCGGGCTCGAACGGGAAAGCGCCTGGTGGGTCAGGCGTGGGAGTTGGGGCAGGGTGCGTGCCCAATGCGGGGCTTCCTGGCGCAGGCCTTTGGCAAATGCACGCCAGCCAACCTGTTCGTTCATCCAGCGTTCGAGGAAGGGCTTGGCCGTTTTCCACAGGTCGAGTTGCGGATCGAGTTGGCGGCCGAGGCCCTCGATGTTGAGCAGGGTCTTTTGCAGCATAACGAGCTGCGGCTGGATCTCGACATTAAAGCGGCGCGAGGTCTGGAACAGGCGAAGCAGGACACGGCCGAATGAGATTTCGCTCAGCGGACGGTCGAAAATCGGTTCGCAGACCGCACGGATCGCCGCCTCGAATTCGTCGATGCGGGTGTCGGCAGGCGCCCAGCCGGCGTCGACATGGGCCTGGGCAACTCCCTTGTAATCGCGGCGGAAGAAAGCGAGGAAGTTCTGAGCCAGGTAGTTCTTGTCTACGTCGGTCAGCGTGCCGACGATGCCGAAATCGAGCGCCACGTACTTGCCGCGGTGCACGTCGTCAACGGCCACCAAGACGTTGCCCGGGTGCATGTCGGCGTGAAAGAACCCATCGCGGAAAACCTGGGTGAAGAAAATTTCGACGCCTGCCCGCGATAGCTCGGAGAGGTCGACACCGGCGGCGAGCAGGGCGCTGGTCTGACTGACCGGTACGCCGTGCATGCGCTCCATGACCATCACCGTCGTCGTGCAGTGATCCCAGTGCACCTCGGGTACGCGCAGCAGGGCCGAGTCAGCAAAGTTGCGCCGCAATTGCGAGCAGTTCGCGGCTTCGCGCATCAGGTCGAGTTCGTCGTAGAGGTATTTGGCGAACTCGGCGACGACTTCACGCGGGCGCAGGCGCTTGCCGTCCGACCACAGGCTTTCAAGCAGGCCGGCGAGTGTGTCGAGCAGGGCTAGGTCATGGGCAATGACGCCTTCCATTCCGGGGCGCAGGACCTTCACCGCGACTTCGTGCCCGCCGTCGACAGCGTGCAGGCGGGCAAAATGCACCTGGGCGACCGAGGCGCTGGCCACTGGCGTTTCGTCGAATTCGGCGAAAACCTCATGCACTGGCTTGCCGTAAGCGGTTTGGATCTGCGCCTTAACCGCTTCAAACGGGAAGGGAGGGACGCGATCCTGAAGTCGGGCGAGTTCATCGGCGATGTCGAGCGGCAGGAGGTCGCGGCGGGTCGACAGAACCTGGCCGAATTTGACGAAAATCGGCCCCAGCGCTTCGAGTGCCAGGCGTATCCGTTCGCCGCGTGGCGCGGCACAACGCGCACCACCGCCCAGCAGACGAGCCAGCGTACCGAGACGGCCGGTGGGTTCGTGTTCGAAAATCAGGGCGTCGATGCCATAACGCCGACAGACGCTAATAATCTTGGCAAGGCGAAAAAGGCGCATGGGCGGCCGAGGGGTGGGGAAAAGACGGAGTTTATCGCTAAAGCAGGGTCGCACGGAACGTCTGGCGCTGGTCCTTGCCCAAAGGCGTCCGGCTGATTAATCTGCCGCCCCCGCAGCCAGAGGTATGTCTGGGCGAATTATTATGACCAAACACCACGACCGTCACCATCTCTTCGAGGATATTCAGGCGCTGCTTTGCGGCACCCTGGTTTTTGCCTTCGCCATCATGCTCTTTCGACAAGCCGGCATGCTGACCGGCGGCACGGCGGGCTTGGCTTTTCTTGCGCATTACGCGACGGGGTTGTCCTTTGGCGTGCTTTATTTCGTGCTCAATATTCCGTTCTATGTGTTCGGCTTGCGGGCCATTGGCAAGGCGTTCACCCTGAAGACTTTTTGTGCGGTGACCCTGCTTTCCGTGTTTACGGAGACCTTGCCCTACGTGGTGCGCTTTGAGTTCTTGAATCCGGTCTTCGCGGCCGTGCTTGGCGGCCTGTTGGCCGGGGTTGGTCTGCTCATGCTGATCCGCCATCAGGCCAGCCTTGGTGGCATCGGCATTCTGGCCATTTACCTGCAGAAGACACGCGGCTGGCGCGCCGGCACGTTGCAGATGATCGCCGACGGCAGCATTGTCCTGGCGGCACTGCTGATTGCCGATGCGGAGCGCATTGCCTTGTCGGTGCTCGGCGCCGTGTTGCTCAATATCGTGCTTACCATCAATCATCGCCCAGGCCGCTACTTCGGGCAGTAGGGGCGCTTTCGCGCAGCAGGCGTCGTATAATCAGCGTCTTGCCAAGAAATCTGAGCGAACCTATGAGTCAAGACATTAAAGTCCATCTGGCCGAGCTGATGCGTGCCGCGCTGATCAGCGTTATGCCGGATCAGGCGGACACCGCCATTGCGCTGGAGCGCCCCAAACAGGCGACGCACGGCGATTTTTCCTGCAATTTGGCGATGCAGCTGGCGCGCGCACAAAAACGCAATCCGCGTGAGCTGGCCCAGCTACTCCTCTCCGAGATTCCCAAGTCACCGTTAATCGAACGCTGTGACATTGCCGGCGCGGGGTTTATAAACTTCCACCTCAAACCAGCCGCCAAGCTTGAAGTTGTGCGCCGAGTCCTGACGCAGGGGGCCAACTTCGGCCGCTCGACGCTGGGTGGCCTGAGGAAGGTGCAGGTCGAATTCGTCTCGGCCAACCCGACTGGGCCGCTGCACGTCGGCCACGGCCGCGGCGCGGCTTACGGTGCCAGCCTGTCCAGTTTGCTGTCGTATGCCGGCTGGGATGTGACGCGCGAATACTACGTGAATGATGCTGGTCGCCAGATGGATATCCTGGCACTTTCGGGCTGGCTGCGCTACCTCGACCTGTTTGGCGAAGTCGTTCCCTTCCCGCCCAATGGCTACCAGGGCGAGTACGTGCGCGAGATGGCCGTGCAGATGCGCGTTGCCCATGGTGACAAATTTGTCCGAACAGCGGCCGAGGTTCTGGGCGGCACCCCCGGTTTGCCTGCGCCAGAGCGTGCGGACGATGAGGCAAAAGCCCAGCGCGAGGAACACCTCGATGCACTGATTAGCAACGCCAAAACCTTGCTTGGTGAGGAATGGCACTACGTGCACAACCATGTTCTGACCGAGCAGCTCGAGGATTGCCGCAATGACCTCGAGGAATTCGGCGTGCACTTCGATGTTTGGTTTTCCGAAAAATCGCTTTTCGACACCGGGCTCGTCGAGCGCTGCGTCAAGCGCCTCGAGGATGCCGGTCACGTCTACGTGCAGAACGGAGCCAAGTGGTTCCGGTCGACTGCCTTCGGTGACGAAAAAGACCGCGTGGTGCAGCGCGACAATGGTTTGTACACGTATTTCGCCTCGGACATCGCTTACCACCTGAACAAAGTCGAACGTGGCTTTGCACGCATCATCAACATCTGGGGTGCCGACCACCACGGCTATATTCCGCGGGTCAAGGGCGCGCTGACGGCGCTCAGCCTCGATGCCGACGTGCTCGACGTCGCGCTGGTGCAGTTTGCGGTGCTCTACCGCAATGGCCAGAAAGCGTCGATGTCCACCCGTTCGGGCGAATTCGTTACCCTGCGCACCCTGCGCGACGACGTCGGCAACGACGCTTGCCGCTTTTTCTATGTGCTGCGCAAATCGGATCAGCACCTCGATTTCGATCTTGATCTGGCCAAGAGCCAGAGCAATGAAAATCCGGTCTACTACATCCAGTATGCGCATGCCCGGGTCTGTTCAGTGCTTGCTCAATGGGCTGGCGAAGCGAGCGAATTTGATCAGGCGGATCTCGGCCTGCTCGATAATCCGCATGAACTGGCCGTTGCCGCCAAACTGAGCGAGTTCCCTGAAGTCATCGAGGCCGCCGCGCGCGACCTCGCGCCGCATATGGTGGCTTTCTATCTCAAGGATCTCGCCGCGGCCTTCCACAGCTACTACAATGCCGAACGCATGCTGGTTGACGATCCGGCGCTCAAGCTGGCGCGGGTGACTCTGGCCGCGGCGGTGCGTCAGGTTATCCATAACGGCATGGGCATGCTGGGGGTCAGCTGCCCGCAAACGATGTGATAGAAAACAGTCATGAGCCTTGACATGAAAGCGCGCAAAACCTCTGCTCCCCGGCGTAAAGCAGGCGGCGGCATGCTGATCGGCCTGTTTGTCGGTCTGGTGATCGGTGTCCTCGTCGCGGCGGGGGTGGTGTGGTATATCCACCGGACGCCGATGCCCTTCAATACCAAGGTTCAGACACCTCCTCCTGCTCCTCCTCCGGCACAAACGGCTGGCGCTCAGCCGCAGGCGCCGATACCTCTGCCAGGCAAGCCGGGTGATCCGGTTCCCGCGCAGAGTGACAAACCACGGTTCGACTTCTACAAGATACTGCCGGGTAATGCTGAGGGCGTGCCGGATCCGAAATCAACGGAAACCAAATCGGCCGACGCGAAGACCAAGACAGAGAAGGAAAAGGAAAAACCGGCCGAAAAGGAATCCGCACTCAAGGAGCCGGTGTATCTGCAGACCGGTTCGTTCCAGAGCGCTGCCGATGCCGACAGTCACAAAGCCCGTCTGGCACTGCTGGGCGCCGAGGCGAGCATCCAGCAGGTCATGCTGCAGGATAAGGTCTGGTATCGGGTTAGGATCGGCCCCTTCAAGAAGCTCGACGACGTCAACAACATGCGTGCTGACCTTGCCAAGCAAGGGATCGACGCCAAGATTGTGAAAAAGGACTAAGAATGAATATGCAGAACCGGGTACGCCGTTGGCTGATGGTCGCGGCATTGGCAGTGGTGTCCGCAACCTCGGCTGTTGCCCAGACGCAGGGGCGCGATTATTCGCTGATCGAGCCTGCGATGCCGACAGAGGCCCCGAACAAGATCGAAATTCTCGAGTTCTTCTCCTACGGCTGCCCCCACTGCGCCGATCTGCACCCCGTTTTCAAGACCTGGATTGCCAAAAAACCCGCGGACATCGAATTGCGTCGCGTCCCGGTGACCTTCGGTAACCCGTACTACACCATCCTTGCCAAGCTTTACTACACGCTGGAAGCGATCGGCGAACTTAAACGGCTGGATGACGCCGTTTTTGTCGCTTTGCACCAGAAGGGGCTCAAACTGGTCGACGACAAAAGCATCCTGGACTGGGTTGGGCTGCAAGGCGTTGATCAGCGCAAATTCTCGGAGGCCTACAATTCCTTCGGTGTCGTGAGCAAGGTCAAGCGTGGTGACCAGTTGGCCCAGACCGCCAAGATCCGTGGCGTCCCTGCCGTCATTGTCGACGGCCGTTACCTCATGCTCAGTGACAACATCCGTTCGCACGCCGATCTTCTGGCCAACACCGACAAGGTGATCGAAAAAGTGCGTAGCGAACGCAACATGAAGAGCAAGAAATAACCGGTCACATGCAGCGTATTTTCATTACCGGCGCGTCGTCGGGAATTGGCCGTGCCTTGGCCGAGCACTATGCCCGGCAGGGCGCGGTACTCGGTCTTGCCGCGCGACGCGCGGACCAGCTGGCTCAACTGGGCAGCGAATTGCGTGCCGCCGGAGCAGCGGAGGTCAGGCATTATCCGCTTGATGTCGCCGATGCACAGGCGCTTGCTGCTGCAGCACAGGATTTCATTGCCGGTTTGGGTGCCCCGGATGTTGTGGTTGCCAGTGCTGGTGTTTCGTCGGGTACGCTGACCGAATGTCCTGAAGATCTTGCCGCGATCCGGCGAATTTTCGATATCAACGTCTATGGCATGGCCGCGACGTTTTCACCTTTCATTGCCGCGATGAAGGCGGCTGCCGCGCAGGCACCGCAACGCCCGCTACGCCTGGTCGGCATCGCCTCGGTTGCCGGTATCCGAGGCTTGCCGGGCGCTGAGGCCTACAGTGCCTCGAAAGCCGCGACCATCACCTATCTCGAAAGTCTGCGCCTTGAATTGCGTCGTTCGGGGATCAAGGTCGTCACCATTGCTCCGGGCTACATTGCCACGCCGATGACTGCGGTTAACCCCTATCGCATGCCTTTCCTGCTTCCTGCTGCGGAAGCCGCACGTCGCTTCGCCCGGGCGATTGCCAAGGGGACAAGCTATACCGTCATCCCCTGGCAGATGGGTGTCGTGGCCAAGGCGCTGCGCCTCCTCCCCAACGCGCTCTACGACCGCCTTTTCGCCAACGCGCCGCACAAACCCAAGGTACTCTGAGGGGGCACGCTTCTGCCTGCGCGGCTTTCGCTGCGAGGGCTCGTTATACGCAATACCATGCCGTTGTCACGCAGCGTTACAGCGCGTGACACAGATGCTGACATCGTCTCTCCAGGGTGC
>CAZHFS010000145.1:0-7038 GCA_964531885.1 uncultured Propionivibrio sp. | reverse complement strand
GCAGCGAGTAGAGCATGCCGTCGTGGCCCATGGCGATGCCGTCGTCGATGGCGATAGTGTTGAACTCCTTGGCCACGCCGCCCGCCGCCTCGATCTCGCGCGCTACCATCTGGCCGAGATCCTTGAGATGGACGTGCCCCGGTACGAACTGGGTGAAGGAATTGACCACGGCAATGATCGGTTTGCCGAAATCGCCGTCCTTCATGCCGGTAGCGCGCCAGAGCGAACGGGCGCCGGCCATGTTGCGGCCATGGGTCGAGGTACGGGAGCGGTATTGGGGCATGGTCAATCTCCAAACAAAAAAGACGCCCGGAAGCGGCGCGCTATAATCCGGATTCTATCTGAAAGCCGCGTCTGCAACGCCGTACAATGTCCGCATGCTGATTCATCCCCAGTTTGATCCGGTCGCTGTTGCGATCGGCCCCTTGGCCGTACGTTGGTACGGCCTGATGTACCTCCTGGCCTTCCTGCAGTTCTGGTGGCTGGGGCGGCGACGCATCCAGGCTCCCGTGTCCTCGGTGGCGCGCCCCTGGACGACCGAAGAACTCGATGATCTGATCTTCTTTGGTGTGCTGGGCGTCATTGTTGGCGGCCGTCTTGGTGAAATCCTGTTCTATGCGCCGGGCTACTATCTGAGCAACCCCTTGGCCATCCTCGCTGTGTGGCAGGGTGGCATGTCCTTCCACGGAGGCTTTCTTGGGGTGCTGGCCGCCATGGCCTGGTTCGCCAGAAAGCACGGGCGTGCCTGGTTTGAAGTGACCGATTTCATTGCCCCGCTGGTGCCGCTCGGCCTCGCTTTCGGGCGAATCGGCAACTTCATCAATGGTGAGTTGTGGGGGCGAATCGCTGATCCGGCACTGCCCTGGGCCATGGTGTTCCCACAGGTCGATGCCTTGCCGCGTCATCCTTCACAGCTCTATCAGGCCGGACTCGAAGGCCTGCTGCTGTTCTTGATCCTCTGGAAGTATTCGGCGCGGCCTCGCCCGGTGAGCGCCGTGTCTGCTGTTTTCCTGATCGGTTACGGGGCGTTGCGTTTCGTGGCCGAATATTTCCGTACGCCCGACGCCGGCATTTTCGGGCACTCGGAAATCGTCAGCATGGGCCAATGGTTGTCGCTGCCCATGTGTGTGGCCGGCATTGTCCTGCTACTTCGGGCCAACCGACGGCGAAATTGAATTCGCTCTAGCCCTGAAGCCGGGACCGTATGGAGAACGCGTGATGTCCGAAGGTATTGTCGCTCGTGGTATTCAGAAGGTTCGTAAGCTGCTCGCCGAGCGGGCCTGGTCAGGGGATTTGAGTGAGCGCCAGCTGGGCCAGCTGCGCGCCCAGTTGCAGGAGTGTGCCGACGCCTTGGGTGGTGAAGTCTCGGCGCGCCAGCGGGCGGCGCACCTGGCCGAGACGTACACCGCTTTGTCTGATGCGGGGCGCGCCGCCTTTTTGCGCGTCATCGCCACTGAATTCGGCCCCCAGCCCGAGCGCGTCGCCAAGGCGCACGAAGCCTATCAGGCGGCCCTCGGTACTGATGCCCAGTGGGCTGCCGAGTCGGCGCTGCGCGCCGCCCTGCGTTCGTCGCGCCTGCGTATTCTGACCCAGTTCAACGCGCTGCCTCAGGGGGTGAAGTTTCTCGTCGATCTGCGTGCCGACCTCTTGCGCTATTGCGAGGCCGATCCGGTGCTGCGGCCGCTGGATCGGGAGTTGGAGTCGCGTCTGGCGGCCTGGTTTGACGTCGGCTTCCTCGAGTTGCAGCGCATTACCTGGAACTCGCCGGCCGCCTTGCTGGAAAAGCTGATTGCCTACGAAGCGGTGCACACCATCCGCTCGTGGGATGACCTCAAAAACCGCCTCGATTCGGATCGCCGTTGCTACGCCTTCTTCCATCCGCGCATGCCGATGGAGCCGCTGATCTTCGTCGAAGTGGCTTTGGTCGACGAATTGGCGGGCAGCGTGCAAACCCTGCTCGATGAGCACGCGCCGGTGTTCGATGCGCAACGCGCGACAACCGCCATCTTTTATTCAATATCCAATACCCAGGTCGGTTTGCGCGGCGTTTCGTTCGGCAATTTTCTGCTCAAGCGGGTAATCGACGATCTGCAGCGCGATTACCCGCGCCTCGATGCCTTCGCCACCTTGTCGCCGATTCCCGGCCTGCGCCGCTGGATCGAAAAGCACCCGCAGGAACTCGGCTTGGTGTTTGATGACGAGGTACGCCAACGTCTGGCGCGGCATTGGCCGGATGCCAGTGTCCCCAGCGTCGATGCGGTGCATGCCTTGCTTGCCGATGGTAAATGGGCTGACAACGATCGCCTGGCTCGCGCCATGCAGCCTGCCTTGACCCGGCTCGCTGCCCGTTATTTTCTGCATGCCAAGGCGGTCGATCGGGGCGAGAAATCGGCAGGCGTTGCCAAACCCTTTGATCCGGTGGCCCGTTTCCATCTCGGTAACGGGGCGCGCGTCGAGCGCATCAACATGCTCGCGGACACCTCATCAAACGGTTTCAAACAGTCCTATGGGCTGATGGTCAATTATCTTTACGATCCGGGCAGTATCGAAGCCAACTTTGAGGCCTTTGCGCGGGCAGGTAGCATCAATGCCTCCAGTGCGGTACGCCGGGCCGGACGGTGAGAGGCCTTGGCTCCATCGGGTGTCTCCGGGTCGTCTGAGGCCGAGTTTTGGCGCATAATCGCTGTGTCGACGTACTCAATCATTCAAACCACTTAAGCAGAGGAAAACAGCATGAACCTTTCGCACATCGAACACATCGGCATTGCAGTGAAAAGCCTCGATGAGGCCATCCCGTTCTGGGAGAAGCAGCTTGGCCTCAAGTGCTACGCCATCGAGGAAGTGAAGGAGCAGAAGGTGCGCACCGCCTTCTTCAAGATCGGTCAATCCAAGATCGAACTGCTTGAGTCGACCGATCCGGAAGGACCGATCGGCAAGTTCATCGAGAAAAAGGGCGAGGGCATCCAGCACGTGGCCATCGCCTGTACCGGCTTGCAGGAAACCCTGACCGAACTTGAAGGCAAGGGCGTTCAACTGATCGACAAGGCGCCGCGCAAGGGGGCCGAAGGTCTCGATATCGCTTTCCTGCATCCGAAGTCGACGCGTGGCGTTCTTCTTGAGCTGTGCGAAGATCCGAACAAATAAGTAGCGACGAGTTGCTTGGCATACCTTGGGCACATTGTGCCAGGGTATGCCAGAGACATTTTCTCGGGTATAGTCAGTCTGTTTTTGATCGATTGGACATGTCATGACCTGGGAAACGCCTCCGGTCACCCGTGCCGATGTCACGGTAGCCTTCGCCAGTGCCGAAGGCGTCAAGCGCTGGCTTGATACTCAGCCGCGGGCCAACGCGGATTTGCTGCTGGCCGCCCTCTGCCGTGAAACAGCGGCATTCAATACACTGACTCTCCCTGCGCGCGAACGCTTCAAGGCTCTCGAAATCCTGCGCCGTGCCGCGCTCGATTTGTGCGCCGAAACGCGGCGTCGCTACGAGTACAAACCTCTCCCCTTACCAGACGCCGCTGCGGAGACGTTGGCCATGGTGCGCCGGTTATGGCGGGCTTTGGCGGTGGGCTACTGGCATTGTCTGGCGGGCAGTCTGAGCGGGGAACCCGGTTTTTCCGAACATGGTGTGCGTGCTGCGCACCATCTGTTGGCTTGCCTGCGTCAGGAACAGATGCATGGCGAACTGGCGCGCCATGCGCTGGCCGATGGGTTCTGGGCGTTGGCTGAAGTTGCCTTGGCCGGCGCAGAATTGCAGCACGGCTTGCGGCAAGAGATCGAAGACCGCCTGTCGACCGATGTGCGCGTGTCAACGCCGCTGGGGATGTACGCCATGCTGCGCCTGCTTGCCCGGGCGAAACCAGCCGCCCTGTCGCGCGCCCAGCACGCGGCGGCGATGCGCTGGCTGGCCCGTTGGCGGGAACTGGTCGATATCGATGCTTCATTCAGGCAAGGGTCCGATGGCCTGTATGAGCTTTCATTTGATGGCGTGTTGCGCAAAATGCGCAAACGCCGTGAGGCCTTGGCGGCGGGGAGTTCGCCGGAAAGTCTCAAGCTTGGCGATATGCTTGGTTCAGCGGCATGTGCCGAACTTCTGGCGGTGCTTGGGCAGCGGTTTTCTGCGAGTGAAGACCTTACCTTGATGGGCGAAGCTGGCGAAGTGCCTGTCACTGTGGTGTGCGGGTTGGAGAAAATTTTTCAGCGTCTGGGTGGGCATGGCCTGCTGGATGACTGGCAAGCCACGACGACCTCCCTGGTCAGCCGTTTGCGGCACGAGCGCCTGGCACTCTTCGGGCATGAAGGAGGCGCTGCGGCAGCATCGGAGGTGGCGGGGGAGTCATGGACCATCGAGGTGTCGGGGGCGAGGCAGATGGTTTTGTCGCGCCCTCCCAAGGCAGAAACTCGCCTTGCCCTGCACTCCCTGCTCGCACTCGAATCGAAAGAGTCGGCGGCACATCTCACTCTCCTCGATGTCGAAGCGCTGAGCGCACTGAGTGATGGTTCCTGTTGTGTTGAAGGGCAGCTCCTTCCTGGTCGCGCGGAGCCCTTGCTGGCGGCTGTCCACGATAGAAGCACCGGCCGGGAGACACGGCATCCGGCCTTGGCTTTGCAGGTTCCCGTCGGTGCGCCCGCAGAACAGGTGCTTTTACCGTCCGGACTGGTTCAGCGGGCCGGGCGCTTCCAGTTGCTCGATTTGTCGGGGCGGGCTGCGCCATTCTTGCTTAAGGAGTGCATTGCACGCGGGGACGAGTACGAGGCCTGGAGTCTGCGGCCGAACTGACGCCGTGCATGGCCAAGGCGGCGGAAGGCGCTAGAATAGCGCCATGGATACCTTGCTCGTACTGACGACCCTGCCTGACCGTACTCAAGCCGAAACCCTCGCTGCCTCGTTGGTCGAGGCGCGCCACGCGGCCTGCGTCACCGTTTTGCCGGCGGCGCGCTCGATTTATCGTTGGCAGGGGGTAATCGAATCGGCTGAAGAGATCATGTTGCTGATCAAAACGCAGGACGAGGCTTACCCCGCCCTGGAAGCCGCGATTCGTGCCGCGCATCCCTACGACGTGCCGGAGATACTGGCTTTCCCCGCCGTGCGCGGGCTGCCAGCCTACCTGGCCTGGGTGCATGCCGAAACGCAAACCTCGGGAGATGCCCGTCTGATTACGCCATCCCGCGAGGCCACATGATTCGCCTTGTGCTTGTCTGCCTGGCACTCTTGAGCCAGTGGGCCGTTGCCGCGCAAGTGCTGCCGCCGCAACTGGCATTCAAACCCCAGGTACGAGCCCTCGACGGGCAGCGGATTGAAGTTCGATTTGAGATTGCTCGGGGCTATTACCTGTACGGGGATAAATTCCGCTTTCAAGTCGATGATGAAGGTGTGACCCTGGGCGCCGCCATGCGACCCAAGGGTAAAGTTGTGCAGGACGACACCTTTGGCCGGGTCGAGGTGTATTACGACAGCGTACGCCTGACGTTGCCGGTCAGCCGTGCGCCGGGCCCAGCTCTGACAAGCACCCTGCACGTCACCTCGCAGGGCTGTGCCGATGTCGGTGTTTGCTATCCGCCCCAGCGCCAAAGCCTGACGCTCGAATTGCCGGCTCTTGTGCCCGGCGCGGCGACCTCGGCAGCGTCGCTTGACGGTGACGAGTCCGGGCGGATTGGCCGCTGGTTGCATGAAGCCGAGCCATGGCTCGTGGTTCTGAGCTTTTTTGGGTTTGGTCTGTTGCTGTCGCTGACGCCGTGCATCTTTCCCATGATTCCCATTGTTTCCGGTCTGATCGTCGGCTCCGGCCGGCATGTTTCGCCACGGCGCGGTGCCTTGCTGGCCACGGTCTATGTCTTCGGGATGGCCATAGCCTACGCCCTGGCCGGTGTGGCGGCCGGGCTTTCCGGCCATTTGCTTGCTGCTGCGTTGCAGAATGCCTGGGTGCTGGGGGGGCTGGCTACACTGTTTGTGCTTCTCGCCTTGTCCATGTTCGGGCTCTTCGAACTCCAATTACCCTCTGCATGGCAGAGCCGGGCTTCGGATGAGGCAGGCCACTTCCGTGCGGGGTCTTTGCCTGGCGTGGCGGCTATGGGTGCTGTTTCGGCATTGGTCGTCGGGCCGTGTGTGGCGGCGCCGCTGGCCGGGGCCTTGCTCTATATCGGGCAGACCGGCGATGCCTTGCTGGGCGGCGTGGCTTTGTTCAGCATGGGCTTGGGTAGTGGCGTGCCGCTCGTTATCGTCGGCGCGTCGGCAGGGGCTTTACTGCCCAAGGCCGGGGCGTGGATGGATGGAGTGCGTAGAGTATTTGGGGTGATCTTGCTGGCTACCGCACTGTCCCTGGTTTCGCCGCTCCTGCCGGCTGCCTGGGTGCTTGGTTTGTGGGCCACGCTGCTCATCGTCACGGCTGTTTGGTTGCGCGCCATCGATCCGTTGCCGCCGCATGCCCCGGCAGGCCGGCGCGTGGTCAAGGGATTGGCGGTACTTCTTCTGTTGGCCGGCGTAGCTCAACTGGTCGGCGCATTTTCCGGGGCGACTGATCCTTGGCGCCCGTTGGCCGCCTTGCGCGGGGCAAGTGAGTCGAGCAAATTGCCGTACGAGCGTGTTCGGTCCACGGCCGAGCTCGATGCGCGCCTGGCGGCTGCTCGCACGGCAGCTCGGCCAGTCATGCTCGATTTTTATGCCGATTGGTGTGTAAGTTGCAAGGATATGGAGCGGACGACCTTCAGCGATGCACGGGTCAGGCAACGACTCGACGGCTGGGTGGTGCTGCAGGCCGACGTGACAGCGAATAATGAAGATGACAAGGCCTTGCTCAGCCGCTTTGGCCTGTATGGGCCGCCGGGGATCCTTTTCTTCGATGCGCGCGGCGCCGAGGTGCGCGGCGTGCGGGTCGTCGGCTTTCAGAATGCCGAGGCGTTTTTGCGCACGCTGGCGCTCGTCTCTCCTTGAGCAAGGGCCGGGGAACCGGCGCTTGCTGGGCACACTTGCTTGTTAGCGCGCGATGCTGGCGGCCTGGCCGGTCGTGAGCAGTCCGAGCAGCGTATTGGCGTGCG
>CAZHFS010000144.1:0-7043 GCA_964531885.1 uncultured Propionivibrio sp. | reverse complement strand
GGGCAACGCGGCAGGCAATCAGATTCTTGGCATCCATGTCACTTTCCTCCGCTCACGATCAGGGCATCGACGACAACACCCGGCGTCATCACCAGATCCGGATCGATCTGACCTGCCTCGACGATCTCATCCACTTCCGCGACCACGAAGTCCGCCGCCATGGCGATCAGGGGATTGAAGTTGCGCGCCGCACGGCGGTACATCAGGTTGCCCTTGGTATCAGCCTGCTGCGCCTTGACGATGGCCATGTCGGCACGCAGTGCGCGCTCGACGAGATACTCGACGCCATCAAAGGTGAGCTTGGTCTTGCCCTCCTCGACCAGAGTGCCCACGCCGGTGGGGGTCAGCACCCCCCCCAGCCCGGCACCGCCGCAACGGATGCGTTCGGCCAGCGTGCCCTGTGGTACGAGCTCGACATCCAGTTCGCCGGCGATCATTTGCCGTCCGGTCTCGGCGTTGGTGCCAATGTGCGAGGTGATCACCTTACGCACCCGGCGGTTGGCGATCAGCACGCCAATGCCCAGTTCGTGCGTCGCCGTATCGTTACCGATCACGGTCAGATCCTTGACGCCTGAATCGAGCAGTTCCTTGACGATGCCTTCCGGCGTACCGCAGGCCAGAAAACCACCGAACATGATGGTCATCCCGTCCCTGAAATGCGGCCGCAAGTCGGCAAAACCGATCTGCTTGCGGGTTGTGCTCATGGATTTACTCCTTTGTTATAAAAAAGCAACACGCCCCGCCTACGCAGGATGCATGCCACCAAGCACAACCCGTTAATCCATAAGCTTTTTCTCCGTTTCAAAGCATCACTTCAGACGGTCGCACGCGCAACTTTCCGCGCACCTTTCACGCACCCACCAAACGCCGCTGCGCTCGGCCACAGTCGCCATAGCCACGCATTGCCCTTTGGCGCGCAAGGTTCCCGCCAGGCGGCCAATAAAAAGGGCCGCATCAGCGGCCCTCGGCTAGCGCAGATAAAAGGTGCGCAATTTCATTCACAGGGCATACCGGAAAGTGCGCACTCGCCATCGTCGAGATTGAGCTCGTGCAGCTTGTAGAGCAGGGCCCGCCGGCTGATCCCGAGTTCGTTGGCCGTGCGCGAGCGATTACCCTGGTTGCGCTCAAGCGCCTCACGAATGACACCGCCCTCGAACTCGCGCAGCAAGGCCTTGAGCGTGCGCGGGCCGGACTCACCACCCGGTACCTGACGACTGGCAGCAACCACCGGCAGAGGCAGGTCTTCGGCAAAAATCGTCGGCCCACTGCTCATCACCACCGCCCGTTCCACCGCGTTCGACAGCTCACGCACGTTGCCCGGCCAGGCATAGCGCTGCATCACGGCCAGCGCATGATCATCAAAGCCATCGATCTCGCGCCCGTGCTCTACCGCGAATTTGCGCAAGAAATGCAAGGCGAGTACGGCGATGTCGTCAATCCGCTCGCGCAACGGCGGCACGGTCAGGCTGACCACATTGAGGCGATAGAACAAATCACTGCGGAAAGTCCCGGCGGCGACCATCGCCTCAAGATCTCGATTCGTCGCCGCGACCACGCGCACATCTACACGCAAGGTCTTGTCACCGCCAACCCGTTCAAACTCCCTATCCTGCAATACGCGCAGGAGTTTTACCTGCAGGGCCAGCGGCAACTCGCCAATCTCGTCGAGGAAAAGGGTCCCTCCGTCGGCGTGCTCGAATCTCCCGGTACGCCTGGCCACGGCGCCAGTGAAGGCGCCCTTCTCGTGGCCAAAGAATTCGCTCTCCAGCAGCCCCTCGGGAATGGCACCGCAATTGACCTTGACGAAGGGCTTCTGGGCGCGCGGGCTGTTGTAATGCAGCGACGCCGCGAGCAGCTCCTTGCCCACCCCGCTCTCGCCGTGGATGACCACCGTGGCGTTGCTCGTCGCGATGCGTGCCACCGATTCGCAGAGCGAGAGCATCGCCGGATCACGGGTCACGATGCGGTCGAAACGGAAGGTTTCGGAGAGTTCATGCTGCAGCTGCCCAATCTGGCGGCGCATCTCGCGCATCTGAAACGCCCGGTTCACCAGGAGACCGATCTCGGCGAGGTCAAAGGGCTTGATGACGAAGTCGAACACGCCGTTCTTGATGGCCTGCACAGCGGTATCCAGATCGGCATACGCAGTCATCAGGATCACCGTCGCACCGGGCCGCAACTCAAGCATGGCGCTCATTGCCTCGATGCCCGAGATGCCGGGCATGCGGATGTCCATCAACACGATATCCGGCGACTGGGTACGGAACAGGGCCAACCCTTCTTCGCCGCTGCTTGCAGTCGCCACCTGAAAGCCATCGCGCACCAGCACGGCGGCCAGCATGCGACGGATACTCTCGTCGTCATCGACAATCAGAATTTGGTAATCAGCTTTCATGGTGTCTCGTTATCCATTGGTGAGAGCGGCAGGATCAGGGTGACTGTCGTCCCCCGACCTTCTTCGCTTTCAATTTCGATGCTTCCTTTGTGGCGTTCCACGATGCGACGAGCAATTGCCATGCCTAATCCGGTACCCGCCGATTTGGTCGAGAAGAAGGGTTCGAACATCCGGTCACGCACTGTCGGAGACATGCCCTCTCCGTTATCGGCGACACTGAGCGCCACACCGCGCTCATGCCGGGCCGTAATAATGCACACCGTTCCCGAACCGCCGGAGAGCGCCTGAATGGCATTGACCACCACATTGAGCAGCACCTGCTTGATCTCGCCGCCATCGACCGCGACGCGGGGCACGCCCTCTGCCAACTCGATAATGAATTCAACACCCCCTGCGCGCGCGCCATCCCTGGCCAGAAGCAAGGTGTCGCGCACCAACTGGTTGATGTCGGTCGGCTCCACATGCAGCGGTCGGGAGCGCACGAGATCAAGCAGCTCGGAGACGATGCGATTCAAGCCGTCCACTTCGCGCACGATGATATCGCCGTATTCGCGCCACTCCTTGGGATCGGTCGACCCTTGCAGATACTGAACAAACCCGCGGATCGAAGTGAGCGGCGTGCGCAATTCGTGAGCGATGCCCGCCGCCACCTCACCGATCGCCGCCAACCGGTCGGCACGGATCACTTGCTGGCGCAGTGAATGCGTTTCACTGATGTCGCGCACCACGGCAACGACGCCGAGTTGGTGGCCACGCCCGTCGAACAGACGGCTGGTGCTCACTTGCACGTGCGGCGTCTGGTGCGGGAGCGGGTAATCCAGTTCGACACCGCGGTGTTCCTGACCGGTTTCCAGCGTATCGACGACCAGGCTGGAAAAATTCGCATCGGGGCGGAACAAGGCGGGATACGGCTGCCCGACAACGTCTGCTGCCTCACAAGCGAACAAGGCACAACCGGCCGGATTGATGTACGTCACGCGCCGTTCGGCATCGACGGTGATCACGGCATCGGCAAGACTGTCGAGAATATTGTGATGCATCGAGCGCGCCCTGAGCAGGTCCTGCGCCAGATCGTTGATCGCCTCGACAATTTCGCCGATCTCGCCCCGCACCGGCGGAATCGAGGTACGCAGGTCGAAACGCAGCTCATGCAGTCCATCCTTGATTGTCGCCATGCCGCGGGTCAGCTGGGCGATCACGAAATAGACCACGGCAAGCGACAGAGCAAACCCCAGGAGCGTCATCGAATACACGGCAAGGCGCATCGTCCCGGCTTGCCGGTCGATCGCATCGAGCAGCTCGTTTGCCCAGATATAACCCACCACCGCCTCGTTCTCGATGATCGGCCGCATCACGTTCATGATGTTGCCGCGCACCAGCCCGCCACTCACCGTCATTTCCTTACCGGTTTCCATCACCTGCCAACCGGGGTGCTCTGGCGGAATGGTCATGCCCACGGTATCGCCATACTGTACACTCGGACCATAGGTCACGATCGCCTGCATGCCGCGATGGAAGAACCCCACTCCCACTTCGGGGAAAGAACGTGCCACCGTATCCGTGTAAGGACGCAAACGCTCGTTAAGAAAACTGAGCTGCGCGGCGCGGTCACCCGGCGGACCGGAATAGGCCGCCATAAGCCCGGCATACCCGCCCTGCGCCTCAAGGTGCGAAGCGAGCAAATCTCCAACGCCTTTAAGGTGCGCCTGCTTTTCCTCGACGATGGCCTCGTGACCGCGCAGTTTGAGCATGTAACCGGTCGCAATGATCGGGAGGCCAACGACCGGCAGCAGGATAAGCATCAGTTGCAGACGCAGCGAAGACGGCCAGCAACGGCATGCAAAGCGCAAAATGGCACGCAACATGATGAAGAGTGGCGGCTGGCATGGCCACCGGGAAATTGAAACCGGGCATGGTAGCGCGAGCGCAATCGCTAAGCCAGCGAATCAATGCTGCCAGCTTGTTGGTTCGCCAACCAGAGCAGAGGACACCACCCATGCCCCCCCAAACGACAGACACCGCGCACCGCGCCCGGAACGTACCGATAGCCACACGCGGGCAAACGAACAGCAGGCTACGCAACGTCCGGCGCACGCATTCCCCGGCTAGCCGTCAGGCCGGGAGCTTGGACTTGCCATTGTGTTTTACCGGGGAGAGGCCTACCATCTGCCTTGATGCGCCAGACTCCTCTGGCACTCCGCGCAAGCCGGCGGGGAGACTGTTTTCCAGGAGGAACGTCCCATGCAACTCACCGAAGATGAAATCGCAAACGCCAAGTCAACGCTCAACGAGCTGACTGTCGAACACCGTGATCTCAACCTGATCATCGAGCACCTCGCTGCCACCCCCCTACCGGATCAGGATCAACTCCTTATCCAGCGCCTCAAGAAGCGCAAACTGCTGCTCAAGGACAAGATTTTCCAACTCGAGGGCATGCTGGTTCCCGACATCCCGGCCTGAGGCTCAGACAGGCCGGGGGCCGTTGCATCAAAGGACAAAACGGCCGAGATACCAGAACAATGCGGCGATCACCGCGCTGCAGGGGATCGTCAGTATCCATGCCCAAACGATCGTCCCCGCGATCCCCCAGCGCACAGCGGTCAGGCGCTTCGTCGCGCCGACGCCGACGATGGCGCCGGTGATGGTGTGCGTTGTCGACACCGGGATACCGAGCGCCGTGGCGAAAAACAGAGTCGCAGCTCCACCCGTTTGCGCGCAAAAACCGCCAACCGGACGCAGTTTGGTGATCCGCTGCCCCATCAGCTTGATAATCCGCCAGCCGCCAAACAGCGTACCAATGCCAATCGCCGCATAGCAAGAAATGATGACCCACATCGGCACGGGATCGCCACTCTTTAGCATGCCGGCAGAGAGAAGCAGCATCCAGATAATGCCAATCGTTTTCTGCGCATCGTTCCCCCCATGCCCGAGGGCATAAGCCGACGCGGAAATCAATTGCAAACGCCGAGACCAGGTATCGACGCGCCGTGGCGTGCTATTTTTGAACACCCACGAAACAAGGATCATCATCAACGAACCGAGCAGCATCCCGAGTAAAGGCGAAATCAGGATGAACGAAACCACCTTGAGAACCCCAGAGGAGATCAACGACTCGGTTCCGGAATTAGCAATCGCCGCTCCGATCAGGCCGCCAATCAAGGCATGCGATGACGACGAGGGAATGCCGTAGTACCAGGTGAGCACATTCCAGACGATAGCGCCGACCAGCGCACCGAACACCACGTAATGGTCAATCGCCCACGGTTCGATCGTCCCTTTGCCGACGGTAGCAGCAACCTTGAGTTCAAAGATGAAGATCGCCGCCGCATTACAAACTGCCGCCATCAATACGGCGGTATGCGGCTTCATCACGCGTGTCGACACCACCGTTGCAATGGCATTGGCAGCATCATGAAACCCGTTCATGAAGTCGAAGGCGAGTGCCAAGAAAACAAGCAGGGCGATGACGCCCAGGCTGATAGTAGCTGTATCCATGTCGCGCGCCGATCAGGAATTTTCGAGCACGATACCTTCGATGAGGTTCGCCACATCCTCACAGCGGTCGGTCACGACTTCAAGCAGTTCGTAGATAGCCTTGTATTTGATGAGTTCGCGGACGTCCGGCTCTTCACGGAAGACCTTGGACATCGCACTCCGCATCTCGCGATCAGCCGCCGACTCAAGCTGGTCGATTTCGTGGCAGATTTTGAGAATCTGCGCTGCATTGTCCATCGAAGGCAGCAACAGTACGGCCGCGCGCACACGCTCGCAGCAGGAGCGGCACAAAACGCTCAGATTGACGGCTTCCGCAGTAACGTGACGGACATTATAAAGATTGACGGTATGCGCAACGTCCTGGATCAGGTCGATGATGTCATCGAGCCCCGTCGTCAATTGGTGAATTTCTTCGCGATCGAGCGGCGTGATGAATGAGGTATGCAACTGCCGCATCGTTTCATGGGTGATCGTATCAGCACTATGCTCCGCCTTGTCGATGATGTCGCGGTGCAGCGCAGCCTCGTCCTCAGAGTTGTTGCGCACATTCATCAGCGCCACCAAGGCCTCGCTGGCCACCATCATCTGCTCGGCGTGTGCGTTGAAAAGATCAAAAAACTTACCCTCTTTGGGCATAAAACGCGAAAACATAAGCTCTCATTCGATATGGTCTATTGGGATGGCGCGCATTCTATCACCCGCCCCCATCCGGGTGGGTGCGATCTCTGCCACCCACTCCCCCTCGCACGACGAATTGATAGCCGTTTGCAATACCAGCCCATCCCCACCCCTGACGCCGCGCTCAAAATGGATACACCACCGCGCGAAAACGCACCACCCGGACACTTCAAGCCCCTGCTTCAAGCCGGAACCACCCCGCCACGAAGCAAAACGCAACCGGCTCGCTTCGTTCTCGCACTTATTGCTTGAAAAAAACAATCCGTCGCCAGAATGCAACACTCGCCCCCCTTGCGGACGACACCGTTCAAAAAAACAGACCAAAAGCAGTTTTGACTCGCCCCAAACCCGGAAGCTGTGCTATTATTCGCGGCTCTGCGGAGAGGTGGCAGAGTGGTCGATTGTACCTGACTCGAAATCAGGCGTACTGCAAGGTACCGAGGGTTCGAATCCCTCCCTCTCCGCCAGAACACTA
>CAZHFS010000143.1:0-7043 GCA_964531885.1 uncultured Propionivibrio sp. | reverse complement strand
CTTGGCGCCAATGCGGCGACGATCCGCAACGCCTTCCTGGCCGAAGCCGCGCTCCTCTCGCTGGCAGGGGCGGTAATCGGCTTTCTGCTCGGCCATGCCGGCGCAGCAACGATCCGCCAGCTCTACCCCGCCTTCCCGGCCTGGCCGCCGGACTGGGCGGTGCTCGCCGGCCTCGGCACGGCGCTCGTCACCGGAATCCTGTTCGGCGTCCAGCCCGCCCGCCAGGCGGCCCGCCTCGACCCGGTACAAGCGCTGGCGCGACGCTGAGGGGGTACAGGCCGATGAACCCGGAAAAAACAGCTGACCGCTCTCGACACAGAGCACACCGAGACACAGAGCGCACGGAGCAGGGCCAAACAACTCACCTGCTGGGTGACGCACAGGATTTTCTCTGCGTTCTCTGTGGCTCTGTGATCTCTGTGTTGAAAGCGCCTCCTGCCAGGGCAGCAAGATGATCCGCCCGGTCGACTCGATCCTGCTCGCCCTGCGCGCCATCACCGCCCACCGTCTGCGCAGCGGGCTGACCCTGCTCGGCATCGCCGTCGGTATTGCGGCGGTGATCCTGCTCACCTCGATTGGCGAGGGCATACACCGCTTCGTGCTTGCCGAATTCACCCAGTTCGGCACCAACCTGATCGCCGTCACTCCGGGAAAAACAAAAACCTCCGGCCCGGCGCCGGCCGGCATCCCAAGCTCGGTACGCCCACTCACCCTGGCCGACGCCGAGGCGGTGCGCCGCCTGCCCAACGTCACCGGCATTTCCGGTCTGGTATGGGGCAACACCGAGGCCAAAGCCAACGGTCGCCTGCGGCGCACCACGATCAACGGCACCACGCCGGAGATGCTGCGCGTCTACAGCATGCGTCTGGCCAGCGGCCAGTTTCTCCCGGCCGACGAAATCGAGAATGCACGCCCCTTTGCCGTCCTCGGCGCCAAGCTCAAACAGGAACTCTTCGGCAGCGAAAACCCGCTCGGCGCCCGCCTGACCATCGGTCACATGCAGTTCCGCATTGTCGGGGTACTCGAAGCCAAGGGCCAGTTCCTCGGCATCGACCTCGACGATTCCGCCTACATCCCGACCGCCCGCGCCTTCGAGCTGTACAACAAGGACGGCTTGATGACCCTCGACGTCGCCTACGCCGAAGGCGTGTCGGCAAACGAAGTCAGTCGCGCCATCAAGTCGCTGCTCGTTGCCCGCCACGGGCGCGAGGACTTCACCATCACCACCCAGGAAGACATGCTGCGCACCCTGTCCAACATCCTCGACGTGCTGACCATGGCCGTCGGGGCGCTGGGCAGCATCTCGCTGCTGGTCGGCGGCGTCGGCATCGTCACCATCATGACCATCGCGGTCAGCGAGCGCACCAGCGAGATCGGCCTGATGGTCGCGCTCGGCGCACCACGAAGAACCATCCTTGGCCTGTTCCTCGGGGAGGCCGTCGCCCTATCAGCGCTTGGCGGCCTGGCCGGACTGATTCTGGGCATCGGCCTTGCCCAGCTGGTGCGCCTGCTGGTGCCGGCCCTGCCGGTGCACACGCCCCTGGCTTTCGTTGTCCTCGCCGAACTGATTGCCATTGCCATCGGCCTCGCCGCCGGGGTGCTGCCGGCCCGTCGCGCCGCTCGCCTCGACCCGGTCGACGCCTTGCGCGCCGAATAGCAACAGCCGCTGTCCCGCTCGTCGATCACCCGTAGCGGCGCACTGCCTCAACGGCCAACCCGGCACCGATACTGCCGAAAAGGTCGCCCTCAACGGCACGGGCACCGGGCAGAAGCTGCGCAATCCGGGTCCGCAGGCGCGGAATGCCGCTTGAACCGCCGGTGAAGAAGACCGTATCGACCTGGCCCGGAGGCACGCCGGCGTCCCCAAGGACCTCGCCCACCGTCTCGGCGATGCGCTCGATCAGCGCAGCGCTTGCCGCATCGAAGGCGAACCGCGTCAGCGGCACATGCAGCCCGGGCTCCAAACGACCCAGCGCCAGATCGACGGACGCCGCTCCCGAGAGCCCAATCTTGGCTTGCTCGACTTCGTTCGCCAGCCAGTGCCCAGCCCGGGTATCGAGCAGCCGGATGAGGCGTGCCGCCGTCTGCTCGCATGCCGCCTCCTGCGCCAATTGTCGCTGCTCAGCCAACGCCTGACGGGTGTAGGCCGAGTTGATCAGGTGCCAGGTCGCCAGGGTGAAGAAAATGCTCGATGGCATCTCGCGCCCGGAACGCAAGCGCCCCCGGTAACCGAGTCGCGGCATGACGCATTCGAGACTGAACAGGCGATCGAAGTCGGTACCACCGATATGCACGCCGCCGTTGGCCAACACGTCGTCCTGCCGAGCCTCCCGCCGAGCTCGCTCGGGCGACAGACGCACCAGCGAAAAATCCGAGGTCCCCCCGCCGATGTCGACCACCAGAACAAGTTCTTCGCGGTCAATCCCCGTTTCATAGTGGAAAGCAGCAGCGATCGGCTCGTACTGGAAGCTCACTTCCTTGAAGCCGACCTCGCGGGCAATCGCCGCCAGGGTGTCTTCGGCGGCCCGGTCGGCCTGCGTGTCGTCGTCGACGAAATGCACCGGTCGGCCGAGCACGACATGCTCGAAGGCTCGCCCGGCATGGGCATCGGCGCGCCGCTTCACGTCGGCAATGAACTGGCCAAGCAGATCGCGGAAGGGCAGCACGCGCCCCGCCACCTCGGTCTGCCCCTCGATCAGCCGGCTGCCGAGCAGGCTTTTCAAAGCGCGCATCAGACGCCCCTCGTAACCGGCGAGGTAATCGTCGAGCCCGGCCCGGCCAAAGCGCGTGCAGTTTTCCTCGGCGTTGAAGAACACCACCGACGGCAGGGTCGGCCGCCCCGACTCCAAAGGAAACAGGACGGCACGGCCATCACGCAAGGCAGCGGCGGTGGAATTGGACGTACCGAAATCGATGCCGCAGGCGCGGGAGAATGGAGCAGACAACATAGGGAGAAACAAGAAAACCTCGGCGGGGGCGCGATCCTACGCGAGCCCGGAGGCCAAGTCCACCCGCCCGGCCAGATTGGCGCGCCTCGCCCCCCTGGCGCACCATCCCTACAGCATTACCCCCTCCTGCAGCAGCGCAGAAGGGAGTAGGATGGCATATCGCCACCTGCCGCGACCCACATCATGTTTTCGCTCTACGGCATTTCCGGCCCGATTTTTCAGGGACCGTTCGAAGCCCTAAGCCGGCTCCCGCCGGTGGTGCGCCGCCGCCCGGTGGGCGCTGTCCGGCGCGTGGATGACAGCACGGCAACGCCCCCGCTCACCACCGCAGCGCCTCCGGCGGCCCGCCCCGCCGTCGACGCCTACCAGGCCATGCTGCCTGAAAACCTCGATCGTGGCCCCCTCTACCATGCGCATCAGATCATGCAGAACGAGGTGATCAGCGTGCGGTCGAATGCCGACGTCGCCCAAGCCTGGCGCACGCTGATCGAACACCGCATTCACCAGGCCCCGGTTCTCGACGAGACGGAAACCCTGGTCGGCATCGTCAGCGAACGGAACTTGCTCACCGCATTCAACGTCGACGAATCCGGCATACGCGATGTCCTATTCCGGCGCGTGCGCGACGTGATGACCTCTCCCGTTGTCGCCGCGGCGCCGCACACCGACCTGCGCCACATCGCCCGCGTCATGCTCGAGCGCGACGTCGAGGGCGTACCGGTAGTCAGCGAACAGGGCCGCCTGCTTGGCTTCATCTCGCGCAGCGACATCCTTGCCGCCATCGTCAACGAACCACCGCTCAGCCTCTGGCGCTGAGCTCACACCAGGAGAAACCATGGCAGATCAACCCGTTATCATCTACCACAATGCGCGCTGCTCGAAATCGCGCGCCGCCTGCCAGCTGATCGCTGAACGCGGCGTGCCGGCCACCGTGATCAACTACCTCGAAACGCCGCCCAGTCGTGAGGAGCTGCGCGCCCTGCTCGCCAAGCTCGGCATGGCAGCCGCTGACCTGGTGCGGCGCAGCGAACCGGCTTATCAGGACCTCTATGCCGGGCGCACGCTGAGTGAAGACGAGTGGATCATGGCGCTTGCCACCCATCCCATCCTGATCGAGCGCCCCATCGTCGTATGCGGACAGCGCGCGGTCGTTGGCCGCCCGCCGGAAAGAGCACTCGAATTACTCGACACCGAGTAGGCCATGCTCCAGCGCAAGTTGGCCATGCTGGCAGCCGCCTGCTTGCTCGCCGGCGGCACGCCGCCCCTGCTCGCCAACGAATCACCCAATCCGCCGCCCGGTCAAACCGAGCGGCTAGCCACCCGACCCGGCGTGAGCTTGCCGATCTACGCTGCCTGGCGTAGCGACGCCCGCGCCACGCTGGTGCTTTTCTCCGGCGGCGCAGGCGGTTATGGACAGCTCGGCAGCGACGGCTGGCCCGCTGGCGGGAACTTCCTGATCCGCACCGGCAAGCGCTGGGCTCACCATCCGTTCAACGTCATCATGGTCGGCCGCTCGACAGACGGCATCGACCTGTCGCTCGGCCGCAACCGCCTCGATACCGCGCACCTCGAAGACAACCGGGCCCTGTTGCGCGCCGTGCGCGAACGCAGCCCGGTACCGATCTGGCTCATCGGCACCAGCATGGGCACGATCTCGGCCACGGCCAGCGCCCTGGCCGACCGCGAAGCGCTGGTTGCCGGACTGGTGCTCACCTCCTCGATCGTCGCCTACAAGGTCGATGGTGCCGTGCCCAAGCAGGACATTTCCGCCCTGCGCATCCCGACGCTGGTTGTGCATCACGCCAAGGATGCGTGCTGGGGCTGCCGGCCGCACGAAGTCAGGGCACTCGCCCGCCACCTGCAACAGACGAGGCCCCATCGCCTTCTGTTCATCGAAGGGGGAGGCACGCCGCAGGGCGACGCGTGCGGCGCTTTCCATCACCATGGCTACATTGGCCAGGAAGAGGAAGTGGTCGACCGCATCGCCGCCTGGATCCTCAATCCGACGGAGGAATAAACAAACCGGCCAGCGCGGGCGAGGATCAAAGCATGCGCGGAATTTGCGACGAGTGATGGTGCATGATCGGCTTATCGCGCTTAAGGTCGAGGATATAGCTGAAACGCGCCTCGAAACTCAGCAACTCGCCATCCACCGCAAAACGCCAGCAATAAATGCCGTGCAGCGCATGCACATCATTCCCAAGGTCTTGCTTGAGCAGCGTTTTTTCGTGCAACGCAATGCTCAGATCATCGCGCGCTCCGAGCCTGGCGAAGTACTCACGGCGGGCCTCTGGGGTACTCAGCAGGCGGTTGGAAAACGTCGGGATCAATACGGCATTGTCATCGTAGAGCGAAATCAGCAGTCCCAGGTCGGCGTTATTGATGCCACGCATCCAGTCGGCAAGAATTTGTTCCGGTGTTTTCATTATGTCGTATCTCTCCAAACGTGACGGACGGGCATGCAAACCGTGCCGGACCTTACCGGGCGCCGCCGAAAATGACAAGCGGGGGCTGCCGCAAGCAGCAACCTCAGCGTTAAAGAACCGCAGCACAGACCCGGCAAACCGCCCAAGGTTCCTTTCGCTGCGGGCGCCGAAGACGCGGCGGACTATACGCGGAAGCGCTGCACCAGCGTTTCCATGTCCCTGGCCGTGTCTCGGAGCGACGCCGCTGCGGTAGCGGTGCGCTGCGCCACCGCCGTTGCCGCCTCAGCATGCGTGGCCACCCCTTCAACCTTGCGTGCCACCTCGGTTGAAGCGACGGACTGCTCGCGCATGGCGTCATCCACCCGGGCAACCAGCGAAGCGACCTCTTCCGACATGCCTTGCATCTTGGCCAGCACGGCGGCGGTTTCCCGCGCACGCGTGACGCTACCGCCAACAAGATCGACCCCGCTGCGCACATCGGCAATCACTTCGCGCGTCGACACCTGAATCGCCGAAACCATCTGCTCGATCTCACCGGTCGACAAGGCAGTTCGCTCGGAGAGCTTGCGCACCTCATCGGCAACCACCGCAAACCCTCGGCCGGCCTCACCGGCCCTCGCAGCCTCAATTGCCGCATTGAGGGCCAGCAGATTGGTCTGGTCGGCGATATCCTTGATCACCGCGACGATATTCGAGATCCGCTGCGACTCGCCCTCCAGGCGTCCGATCCGCTCCGCCGCCAGTCCGACCACCTCGGCCACCTCTCCAATATCCGCGCCGAGCTTCTGCACCCCGTCATTACTGTGTGCCGCCTGCGCACCGGCCTCACGGGCGATACGCGACGCATCTCGCGTGGTGTCGGTCACATGGACGATCGATACCGTCACCTCTTCAACGTTCGCGGCGATTGCCGAAGCGGCGTCGCTCTGTTCCTGGGCTGCCTGCTCGATTTCGCTGACTGCGGCACTCAGATCCTGAGAGCAGGCATTGATCGCCTGGGCATTGTCGCGGGTCTCGCGCAAGGCCTGACGTAAGGCGCTCTGCATTTCCTGCATGGCCGCCACCAGGCGACCGACTTCGTCGCCGCTGCTGGCAGGCATCTCCCCGGTGAGATCGCCGGCGGCAATCCGCTGCGCGGCATGCAGGGAGGTATCAAGACGACGGGCCAGGCTGCGCGACACGAGAAAGGTCGTCACCACGGCCAAGGCCAACCCCAGCAGCAAGGCTGCCACCCCCCAGCGCAAGGCATACCGTTCCTCAGCCAAAGCCCGTTCTGCCGCAGCCTCGGACCCGGACCGGTTGAGTTTGAGCAACGCATCGGTCTGGTCGCGCACGGCATCGGCGGCTTTCACCCAGTCGGTACGGCGCAAGCGCTGTGCCTCCTCAAGGCGGCCGGCGCGCGTATGGTCGATAGCCTGTGTCACCAGATCCCGGTACTGTGCCACTGCAGCCCCAAGCGCCACAAAAACCTTGCGCTCCTCGGCTGAGACGATCAGTGGTTCGTACTTGCGCAGCGCTTCCTGCAGCTGCTTATCAAGCGAAGCAAGCGAGTCTCCGATTTTCCCTCGTTCCTCGTCCGAGCCCGCGAGCATGAACTCGAGACTGCGCACGCGATAGCGCAGACGCAACTGGCTGATTTCGCCGCCCTGCTGGATCGAGGGCAGCCAGT
>CAZHFS010000142.1:0-7070 GCA_964531885.1 uncultured Propionivibrio sp. | reverse complement strand
GACAAGTGGCAACCGGTCATCGATACCAACCTCACCGGCACCTTCCTGACCATCCGCGACGGCGCCGAGGCGATGGTCAATGGTGGCTGGCCGGGCCTGCTGGTCGCCATTTCGTCGGTGAACAAGGTAGGCCAGGTTGGCCAGCTCAACTATTCGTCGGCGAAGGTTGCTGATGCACTGCTGCCCAAGATCGTGGTCGGCGAATTCCTCCTGCGCGGTATCCGCAATGTGCGCTGCATCGCCATTGCCCCCGGTTACACCGCCACCCCGATGCTTACCGGGATGAATCAGGATGCCCTCAAGGCCATTCTCAATGACGTGCATCTGGGTCGGCTCGTCGAACCTGAAGAGATTGCCCGTTTGATCGGCCATGCCGTCGAGAACGAGGCGATCAACGCCACCACCCTCGAAATTACCGGTGGTCTCTGTTATCCAGGCGGTATCGCCAAGTAGCCTCCGCGCTTGGTGTTTTCCCCACCCGTCCCGGGCGCGCCATCCGGGGCGGGTTTTTTTCGTCGCCAAGCCGGGATCTGATCCAGAACTTGGCAGCGCGACCGCAAGGAAGCTGCTAGCATGGTTCTTTCTATCAATTACAGGGGAGCGTGATGAGGATGCAACGCATGGGGCGTCTGATTGTGCTGCTGTCAGCCGGTTTTCTTATCGCTTGCCAGACCACGCCCAAGGCGCCGGAAAGCGAGAGTCTGACGCGCGAGGAGGTTCTGGAGCGCCGTCAGCAAATCCTCGAAATGTCGGAGAGCGCAATCACGCGGCTGTATGGCGAAAATCCGGCGGCACGCCAGGAGATCGAGTCTGCCGTTGGCTACGGGGTGTTCGATATCAGCACGGTGAATGCCGTGTTGCTCGTGGGTGCGCGTGGCAAAGGCGTGATCTTCGAGAACAAGAGCGGCAAACAGACCTTCATGCGCGCGGCCCGGGCCGGTACCGGCCCCGGGGTTGGCTATCAGCGCCTGTATCAGGTTTTTGTCTTCAAGTCTGAGGCGGCGCTGAACCAGTTCAAGATGGGAGACAGCGCGGGGGCGGATGTGTCTGCTTCGGCAACGGTCGGTACGGCAGCGAAGCAGCTTTCGTTCAACCCCTACATCACCGTTTACCAGATGAGTGAGAAGGGCTTTGCCTTGCAGGCAAACTGGGGCGGGACCGCGTATCTCGTCGATCAGGAGCTGAATCGCTGAGCGTCGTATCGATCGACGAGCTGAGGGGGTTGCCAAATCGTGATTGCTGTATAAAAATACAGCAATCACGGAGGACCACAGTATGCTCAAGTTGACCCCTCGGCAGCAGGAAATTCTCGATTACATCCGCAACAATGTCGAAATGCTGGGCGCACCGCCGACGCGTGCGGAAATCGCCTCGGCTTTCGGTTTTGCCTCGCACAATGCGGCTGAAGAACACCTCAAGTCGCTGGCCAAAAAAGGGGCGATCGTGCTCGAGCCGGGTTCGGCACGCGGCATTCGGCTGGTTGAGCAGCTTGGTCTGCCGCTCATCGGCAGCGTGGCTGCCGGCAGCCCCATCATGGCGATTGAGAACGTGCAAGCGCGCTACGCCCTCGATGCCAGTCTGTTCAAACCACGTGCCGATTTTCTGCTGCGCGTGCGCGGCCTCTCGATGCTTCATGCCGGTATCCTCGAGGGCGATCTCCTGGCGGTGCATCGCTGCAGTGAAGCGCGCAACGGGCAGATCGTCGTTGCCCGGCTCGATGAGGATGTGACGGTGAAGCGCTATCGCAAGCATGGCAGCGTCGTGGAACTGATCGCCGAGAATCCGGATTTTGAACCGATAGTCGTTGATACGCGGGTTCAGCCGCTGGTCATCGAGGGGGTTGCTGTTGGCCTGATTCGCGGCGGCGAGGCGATGTAGCGCGGTCGTGAACCTGGCTGTCCAGCAGGGGGCTGGGTTGCCGTTTGCCAAACAAGAAGGCCTGCCGGCTTGGGTAAACCGGCAGGCCTTTTTATTATTCCTGCTTAACCAGCCGCCTACTTTGGCATGCTCTGGCGCAATACGCCGGCCGTTTGCGGATGCTTGTTTTGCAGGGCATAGGAGAGTGGTAGGCGACCCTCTGCGTCTTTTTCCATTGGGTCGGCGCCACGGTCAAGCAGGAAACGGGTCAGCTTGGGCTGCCCGGTTGCCGCCGCGAGGTGCAGGGCTGTCTGTCCCGCATCCGAGCGCAGGCTTATGTCAGCCTTGTGGTCGAGCAGCGTCTGGGTCACCTGACGGCCTCCAGAAAGCACGGCGACATGCAGGGGGGTCATGCCCACACGATCCTTGGCGTTAATATCTGCCCCGTTGGCGATGAGGAATTCGGCCGTTTTCACCCGGCCGTAGAAAGCCGCCATGTGCAGTGGGGTGCGCCCGAGCGGGTCGCGTACGTTGATGTCCGCCTTGTCCTTGAGTAACGCGCTGATCTCGGTCAGATCGCCCTGTATGGCGGCTTTACTCAGCGCGGATTCTGCAATGGGTGCTGCTTCTTCGGTAGCCGCGGCTTTTGAATTTTCCTTCTTGCTGTCGCAACTGCCGAGGCCAAAGGCCAAGGCGAGGCATGCCAGCACGGCGACCCTGCGAAGCAGGCCGGTACGTACTTCGTTGCTCGCCAGAGGGCTGGGGGCGGTGAGTGACTTCATGGGCAAAAAGTGGCGTACGTTCTATCGATAGACGCTAATCATAAACGATTGTTGCCCTCCCGGTGCTGCCAGTGCACTTGCGATCAGAGAATTGCCCGGCGGCAATCGGTGCCGCTTCGGTTGGTTTGGACCTGCTGAGGCCTGCCGGAACACGCAGGGGCGCGTCAGGCGAGGGGCATCTTCTTGCCATCTGCTTTTTTCGGATACAATTCGGCTTTCCCGCTGCAGATATTCCCATGACTAAATACGTCTTCGTAACCGGCGGTGTGGTGTCCTCTCTTGGTAAGGGCATCGCCGCTGCGTCCTTGGGTGCCATTCTTGAATCGCGTGGCATCAAGATCACCCACCTCAAGCTGGACCCTTACATCAACGTCGATCCTGGAACAATGAGTCCGTTCCAGCACGGTGAAGTATTCGTCACCGATGACGGTGCTGAGACGGATCTCGATCTTGGCCACTACGAGCGCTTTACCAGCGCCAAAATGGCGAAGCGTAACAACTTCACCACCGGCCAGATCTACGAAACGGTGATCAAGAAGGAACGGCGCGGCGAATACCTCGGCAAGACGGTGCAAGTCATCCCGCACATCACCGACGAGATCAAGGAGCATATCCGTCGTGGCGCCGAGGGCGCCGAGGTGGCGATCGTCGAAGTTGGCGGTACGGTAGGCGATATTGAGTCGCTGCCCTTCCTTGAGGCCATCCGTCAGATGGGCTTGCAGGAAGGCCGTGGCAACGCCTGCTACGTGCATCTCACCCTCTTGCCCTATATCCCGACCGCTGGCGAACTGAAAACCAAGCCGACCCAGCATTCGGTCAAGGAGCTGCGCGAGATCGGCATCCAGCCGGACATCCTGATTTGTCGCGCCGACCGGCATATCCCCGCTGATGAAAAAGCGAAGATCGCGCTGTTCTGCAACGTTCAACGCGAGGCGGTGATCGAGGCCATCGATGCGGATTCGATCTACAAAATCCCGGCGATGCTGCACGATCAGATGCTCGACGAGATCGTGTGCCACAAGCTCAACATCCTCGCTAAGGCCGCAGATCTGACGGTGTGGAAGAATCTCGTGCATGCGCTCGAGCATCCCGAATGTACGGTCAATGTGGCTTTCGTCGGCAAGTACGTCGATCTCACCGAGTCGTACAAATCGCTTTCCGAGGCGCTGATTCACGCCGGCATCCATACCCGTTCCAAGGTCAAGATCCATTACCTCGATTCCGAAGAGATCGAGGCCAAGGGTTGCGCCGCCCTGAAGGGCATGGACGCGGTGCTGGTTCCCGGCGGCTTTGGTCGGCGGGGGACCGAGGGCAAGATTGCGGCGATCCGCTATGCACGCGAGCACAAGATTCCGTATCTCGGTATCTGTCTTGGTATGCAACTGGCGGTGATCGAGTATGCCCGTCATGTCGTCGGCCTGACCGGCGCCAACAGCACCGAGTTCAACGCCGACTGCCCGCATCCGTTGATCGGACTGATTACCGAATGGAAGGACAGCACGGGTAAAGTGGAAAAACGCGATGAGGCGTCGGATCTCGGCGGCACCATGCGCCTCGGGGCGCAGCGCTGCCCAGTGCGGACGGGCACGCTGGCCGAGAAGATCTACGGCAGCGAGGTCAACGAGCGCCACCGTCACCGCTACGAGGTTAACAACCACTATGTTGACCGCCTCGAATCGGCCGGGCTGATTGTTTCGGCGCGCACCCCGAGCGAGAACCTTTGCGAAATGATCGAACTGCCGACCGAAGTGCACCCGTGGTTCGTGGCCTGCCAGTTCCACCCCGAGTTCACCTCGACGCCGCGCACCGGTCATCCGCTGTTCTCCTCCTTCGTGCGTGCTGCCATCGCTGGCAAGGTTAAGGCATGAAGCTCGCTGGATTCGACGTCGGCCTCGACCGGCCGCTCTTCCTGATTGCCGGCCCATGCACCGCCGAGTCGCTTGAGTTGTGCATCGAGGTTGCCGGGCACATGAAGGACGTGTGCGCCAAACTCGGCCTGCCCTACATCTTCAAGGCCTCCTACGACAAGGCCAATCGCAGCTCGGGTAAATCGCCGCGTGGCCCCGGTCTCGACGCCGGTCTCAAACTGCTCGACGAAGTCCGTCGCCAGGTCGGCGTGCCGATCCTCACCGATGTGCACACCGAGGAAGAGATTGGCGCGGTGGCTGCGGTGGCTGACGTCCTGCAGACGCCGGCTTTCCTCTGCCGCCAGACGGACTTCATTCATGCCGTGGCGTCGTGTGGCAAACCGGTTAATATCAAAAAGGGACAGTTTCTCGCACCGGGCGACATGAAGCAGGTCGTTGCCAAGGCGCGTGAAGCGAACGGCGGTGCCGACAACCTCATGGTCTGCGAGCGCGGTACGTCCTTTGGCTACAACAATCTGGTATCCGATATGCGGGGCCTCGCCATCATGCGCGAGACTGGCTGTCCGGTCGTTTACGACGCGACGCACTCGGTGCAGCTGCCAGGCGGTCAGGGCACATCGTCGGGTGGGCAGCGTGAATTCGTCCCGGTGCTGGCGCGCGCTGCTGTCGCCGTGGGCATTGCCGGGTTGTTCATGGAAACGCATCCTCGGCCCGAGCAGGCCTTTTCCGATGGCCCCAACAGCTGGCCACTGGCACGTATGGAAAGCTTGCTGCGCGGCCTGGTCGATCTCGACCGTGCGGTCAAGGCCGCCGGGCTGGAGGAACTCAAGGCGTGAGCGCCAAAGGCTATCTGATCGTCGAGGTCAAAGTGACTGACCAGGAAGCCTACGCGCGCTACAAAAACCTTGCCGCAGCCGCCATCGAACACTATGGCGGACGCTACCTCATCCGGGGTGGCGCTGCCGAGGTGCTTGAGGGGCCGTGGCAGGCTCCCGAACGTCTGGTTGTCGTCGAGTTTGGCTCCGTCGAGCAGGCCAAAGCGTTTTACGATTCGCCCGAATACCGGGCAGCGCGCGCTGAGCGCGCAGGCGCGGCCAGCATGAACATGTTGGTCGTTGAAGGTCATCAACAGCACTTTCCAGGGTAAAGGAAACAAAATGAGCTCCGTTGTCGATGTCGTCGCCCGCGAGATTCTTGATTCGCGCGGCAATCCCACCGTCGAATGCGACGTTCTGCTCGAATCCGGTGTCATGGGGCGTGCCGCCGTCCCCTCTGGTGCGTCTACCGGTTCGCGCGAAGCCATTGAATTGCGCGACGGCGATGCTTCGCGTTACCTCGGCAAGGGGGTTACCCGTGCCGTCGAGCACGTAAATACCGAGATCGCCGAAGCGATCATTGGCCTTGATGCGCAGGAACAGGCTTTCATCGACCAGACCCTGATTCAGCTCGACGGCACCGACAACAAGTCGCGCCTCGGTGCCAACGCGCTGCTCGCCGTATCGATGGCCGTGGCCAAGGCGGCAGCCGAAGAATCGGGCTTGCCGCTCTACCGCTACTTTGGAGGTTCGGGGCCAATGCAGATGCCGGTGCCGATGATGAACATCATCAATGGTGGCCAGCATGCCAACAATAGCCTCGACTTCCAGGAGTTCATGATCCTCCCGGTTGGCCAGACGACCTTCCGCGAAGCGCTGCGCTGCGGTGCGGAAGTGTTCCATGCCCTCAAGAAATTGCTCGACCAGAAAGGCTTTTCGACCGCCGTTGGTGACGAAGGGGGATTCGCGCCCAATCTCGGTAGCCACGCCGAGGCGCTGCAACTCATCGTTCAGGCCATCGAGAAGGCAGGGTACTTCCCGGGTGAGGACGTGCTGATCGGCCTTGACTGCGCCGCGTCGGAATTCTTCAAAGAGGGCAAGTACGTTTTGGCCGGAGAAAACCTGGCGCTGACCTCCAGCCAGTTCATCGACTATCTGGCCAATCTGGTCGACCAGTTCCCCATCGTCTCGATCGAGGACGGCATGGCTGAAGGCGACTGGGAAGGCTGGAAGCAGCTCACTGACCGCCTTGGCGACGGGGTTCAGATCGTTGGTGACGACGTCTTCGTGACCAATACACGCATCCTCAAGGAAGGCATCAAGGAAGGTGTCGCCAATTCGATCCTGATCAAGATCAACCAGATCGGCACGCTATCGGAAACCTTTGCCGCGATCGAGATGGCCAAGCGTGCAGGTTATACGGCTGTCATTTCGCATCGCTCAGGGGAAACCGAAGACAGCACCATCGCCGACATCGCCGTTGGGATGAATGCACTGCAGATCAAGACTGGTTCGTTGTCGCGTTCGGACCGGATCGCCAAGTACAACCAGTTGCTGCGCATCGAAGAAGACCTTGGTGATACCGCTGCCTACCCTGGGCGCGAAGCTTTCTACAATCTGCGCTGAGTACCGTTCCGTGCCGCTCTCCGTGCGTAAGGCGCGCCCGGAGGCTGGCGGCGCGGGCGATTGCCTGGCCTTCTTGCCCCATCTGCTCCGATGCGCTGGCTCTCCGTTGCGCTCGTAGGTCT